>JAITGU010000098.1 GCA_031280375.1 Candidatus Methanovirga procula
ACTTTTTAAGGTTTGAAGAATCTAATTTAAAGACTTTAAAACCGACATCTAATTGTTTATTGCTATATTCATTTAGAATCTTCTCACCCGCTCTTCTAATTCTTTCTTTTCCAATTTCAGCTATAGTTTTATATCCTGCTCTAAAAGCTTCTGATTTTTCATCAACAGGTTCTGGAATTTGAACCATTATAAATTTCCTTTTTCCATTATCTTCACTATTTAATCGCAGTATAGTATGTGCAGTTGTACTTGAACCCGAAAAAAAGTCGAGAATTGTAGAATTTTTCCCATTTATTAAATCGAAAATATTTTTTAATAATTTTACAGATTTTGGAAATTCAAACACAGGATTATCAAATAACTCTTTAATTTCATTACTACCACTTGCAGTTGTAGCAATATCAGTTAAAATTATATTTTTAGGAGGGACAGAGCCTATTCTCTTTTTATTATTATTATCTACAAATTCATAATTCTTGAAATAAACAAAATATTTACCTTTTTTTTTCACAAATTCTATAAATCCATTTTTCAATCCCCAATTAACTTTATCTTGTGACCATCTCCAGTTCCACATTCCACTCGGAATATTTAATCCTCCAGGATAAATAGTTTCATCATTTGGTAATTTTATAGGGTAAACTAGTGATTGTGAAAAATGAGAAGCTGTGAAAGTCCCATCTAATTTTTGTCTCTCATATTTTCCACGATTATTTTCATATTCATCAGAATACTTCCAATTTCCTTTTTTCATGCCTAATTTAATTGGCACTATGGATTTTGTTTTAGAATATACCAAAATGTATTCTGTAACTGTGACAATATTTGTTCCTGTGTTAGAACCACCAGTAGATTGCCAAACAATTTGACTAATAAAGTTATCTTCGCCAAATATTTCATTACAAATCTTTTTTAAATTTTCTACCTCATTATCATCAATACTTATAAAAATAACTCCATCATCGGTTAAAAGGTTTCGAGCTAATTTAAGTCGTGGATACATCATATTAAGCCAAATAGTATGGTATCTTCCACTTGTTTCGGGGTTTGAAGTTAATTTAATTCCATTGCTCTCTCTCTCTCTCTCCCTCTCTCCTATGCTCTGAAATAGGTGCGGCTTGCCCTGTTAATTCTAAATAATTCTCTAAATTATCTTTATAATTATCTGGATAGATAAAGTCTTTGCCTGTATTATAAGGAGGATCTATATAAATCATCTTGATTTTATTGTAGTAGGTTTTTTGAAGTAGTTTAAGAACTTCAAGATTATCACCTTCAATATAAAGATTTTCTGTAGTATTCCAGTCTTTACTTTCTTCTTTAACTGGTCTTAAAGTTCCTGTTGAAGGTTTTTGTGCTTCAGCTATTGCTTTGCTTTTTCCGTGCCATGTGAAGTTGTATCTTTCTGGAGAATCGTCAATTTCTTCTGAAAGAATAGTTTTTAGTTTATCAAAGTCTATCTTATCTTCGGTTAGTATTTCTGGAAATAATTCTTTTAGTTTACTTATATTTTCTTCTAAAATGTTTAGACTTTCACCATTTATCTTTTTTTCTATCATAACATCACAATATACAGTTATATCTAAATAAAAACATTTATTTTATATAATTATATTTATTTACTCGAGATTTACTTGCTACTTCATTAACATAGTCTATATATTCTTTAAAATTCTTAGCTTTACTTCGTTTCCATAAATTCTCTTGTAATATTCTTTTAAATTTTATAGCATCAAAATCTTTTTCTTTAGTAGAAAAATCAAATTTCTCTTTACTCATAATCAAGCCCCTCAGGAGGAGTTCTTATTTCTAAATTAATATATAGTTTAAGTAAATTAAATGATTAAATAATTCAATTTTATTTAAATTAATTATATGCTTAAAATTTCAACTTACTAATACTTTTACACCAATAACCGTAGCTATTGTAAAATATGAAAACATCTAATTTATATGAATTTTATAGTTTAAATAGCAATGTCATCAACTTAACGATTTTTATTTAAATTGAGTTTTATATTTTTCATGATTTTAAATAAATTGCAAATTTTTTTATATAAATTTGTTTAATTTTTTATTAAAATATTTAACAAGATTTCTTAAGTTGATGACATTGGTTTAAATAGCTATTTCAAGTTTATTGTAATTTAATGTAGGGATTTTTCTATTTTTAGAACCCTTTACTAAACTAATAAAACCTTCTTCTTCAAGCTCTTTAACTTTTTTTTGAACAGTAGTAAGATCTCTTTCACTTAATTTAGCTAATTCACTAACGGATTTTGGTTTGAATTGCTTTATTAAACTAATTAGATTTAATTCAATTGCACCAATAGATTCTTTATTTGTGTATATAATCTTACTTTCTTCAATTTTCTCATCTGGGTGATCATTAAAATATGTCCAGTCATCTAAATCCCCATAAAATTCCATATTTGTAGGGTCTCTTTTAAACATTCTTTCAAGTCTTTCAATTGAACCATATTTTTTTGAAAATTCAAGAGTTAATTCTTTACCCGTGAATTCTTTAACAAGATTAATTTTAATCATATTAATTCCTCCTTCAGTTCATTAACATTTATCTTACCATTATTTCGGATAATGTGGAGTTCCAATATCAAACCAACTTCATCTATTTCTTTAAACTTAACAGGAATATGAATCCCTTCAGGTTTCAAATGTAAATGAGTAGGGATATAAAAATTATCTATTCGAATTTGATCAGGAACAATTGTAATAGACCATCCTCGAAGAGATTTTCTCACAGTTAACTGTTTTCCAAGAAAATCAATTTTTTCACGAAACTCCTTTTTCATACTATATTATTTATCCCACACCATATATAAATGTTAATGTTTAAAAAGGTAACTTAATTTAAAAAAATAAAATGAAAAAATTAAGTAAGTCTCAATTAAAAGTTTAAAAATCAAAAACCCCTTTTAATTATCTTTAACAAAAAATTGATCAAATAGTTATAAACTTATCAACACAATTAGTTTTAAGAGTTTCCTTCAAAATTTTTAAAAACGGAGAATTAGAGATTCTCCTAAGTTGTCTTCGACAACAATGGGAACTTTGTTCCCTAACTTACTTAAAAGTAAGAAAAGTTTGATCAAAAGGTATTAAGCTAAATCGTGATAAATTCATCAATATTATTAGTTTTTAAACTTTCTTTTATATTAGTTTTATCGCTATCACTTTTAAACCCATTATCTTTAAATACAACACGAGTAGTTTCAGGAGACAAGTCATTTTTAAGCTTAATTATTTCAGTAGCTATTTCAGAAGTGATTTCATCATCAAGACAAATCAATAAGGCTCCAAAACCAATCGAATAAATCTTTTTATTATCTATTTCATATTCACAGGTAGCTAATGTCAAATCTATTCCATATTTAAGCATTATTTCGTATAATAAGTCAAATTCAGTTCTATCTTCTTTAATATTATTTATACTTGTAAGAATAGCTTGTTCTGGATTTTTATAATCAGGATCCCACTTTTTAAGGTTTGAAGAATCTAATTTAAAGACTTTAAAACCGACATCTAATTGTTTATTGCTATATTCATTTAGAATCTTCTCACCCGCTCTTCT
>JAITGU010000081.1 GCA_031280375.1 Candidatus Methanovirga procula
TCAATGTCTTTAACAGATATTCATGGAAATCTTTTAAGTGGAGTAGTACAAAATTGGGTTGCGACAAGTTTTCTTTTAGCAATAGCTATTTTTTCAGTTCCATTTGGAAAGTTAAGTGGAAAGTTTGGTTTGAAGAAAAGTTTTTTATTAGGTCTAATCATATTTGCATTTTTCTCTGTAATTGCTTTTTTTTCATTCTCCGCTGAAATGTTAATCATTATAAGGTTTTTTCAAGGTTTAGGTGCTTCAATAATAAATATCACGACCATTGCAATAGTAACACAAGCATTACCTCCACAAAAAAGAGGTGAAGGAATTGGTCTTAATATTTCAGGTGTTTATATAGGTTTAACACTTGCTCCAGTTATTGGAGGACTTTTGACCCATTTATTCGGTTGGAGAAGTATATTTCTATCAGTAGTTCCTTTTATAGTATTAATCATTTTAGCAACTCTTCTAAAAATACCTCAAGAGTGGTTAGAGTATGAAAACGATAAATTTGATTATATTGGTTCATTTATTTATTCTTTAGCTATTTTACTACTGATTTATGGGTTCACAATATTAAATGAAACAACAGGTCTAATTTTAGTTATAATATCAATTGTTTTACTTATTACATTTGCTAAATGGGAATCATCATATGAATTTCCAGTACTTAATGTTAAAATGTTCAATAACATAAATTTCACTTCATCTACAATAGCTTCATTAATATCATATATAGCCACTTTCGTGGTCACTTATATCTTAACCTATTATCTACAGTATGCAAAAGGAATGGATCCTCAAACCGCAGGCTTTATTCTAATATCTACACCAATCTTCATGGCAATTTTAGCTCCATTTGCAGGTAAACTATCTGATAAAATTTATCCTCAAATATTAGCAGCCATTGGAATGTGTTTTGTAACAGTCTCCTTGTTTATACTAATTTTTATGGACGAAAACACGCCATTATATATCATTATAATATCTATGGTTTTGCAAGGTATAGGTTATGGTTTATTCTCCTCTCCAAATACTAATGCTATAATGGGTTCAGTTCCAAGACATTTATCTTCAATTGCTTCAGCCACAGTATCAACTATGAGAGTTATTGGTCAAACATTAAGTCTTGGAATGTTAACAGTCATTTTTGCATTTTTCCTGGGATCAAACCCAATAACGGGCCATATTCCGCAATTACTTCAAAGTTCCACCAGTGCCTTAGCAATATCCACTATTTTATGTCTTATTTCTATATTAGCTTCTTTAGTTGGGATTAAATCACATAAGATTGAATCACATGAAAAAATGGATTAATTTGTCTAAAATTCATAATATTTGCAAAATAACTTTTTGTGATTTAACATGATAAAAAAAATCAATAATTTAATCTTAAAATATAAATTATATTATCAATAATAAAGAAAAATCGAAGATTTTTAATATTTATAAGAACCTTTTAGAAACATGAAATTAAAAAATTTCATTAAATTTCTCACGACCTTCGAAATAAACGAAAACTTCGTTTTCTAAATTTTCATGTTTCGCTTGAGAATAAACGGAACATTCGGTTTCTAAATTTCTCGCTCTGCTCGAAACAACGGAAATTTCATTCCCTAAATTTCTCGCTCTGCTCGAAACAACGGAAATTTCATTCCCTAAATTTCTCGCTCTGCTCGAAACAACGGAAATTTCATTCCCTAAATTTCTCGCTCTGCTCGAAATAAACATGAAATCAGAGATTTTCCTAAGTTTCGCACACGAAACAACGGGAACTGAAGTTCCCTAAATTATCTAAAGATTTAATTAAACTTAAAATAATTGATTTTCACAAAACATGTTATAATAATTCTATTGAAAATTGAAGAAAATCAAAGATTTTCTAACTTTTTAAATCTTCGATTTAAAAAATTTAAAAATTTTTCCAAAATACCCATAATTAAACAGCTATTCTGTGAAATAATCTAATGGAAATGTTTCTCTAATCCATATTAATTTTTCATTATCTCTAATTATCACATATTCTCTTGTAAGAAGATCAGCATTTGAATTAAATAATTTTAATAGTTCATCGGTTTTTGGTTCAATACCAATAGCTTCTATTTCTCTCCTTGACTCAATATTATATTTTCTAAGTATTCGTCCATGGGCATTTCGCCTTGATTAAATCTTCTTTAATATCATGTTCTAACCTTTTTAAAGGAAATATAATTTCTCTTTTTTCTAACTCTAATTTAAGAAAATTAATTTAATAGTTTTATCATATATATTAATCAGTAAAAATTGATGAAAGCTATTTTAAATTTACTTTTATATCAAAATTTTCAACTTAATTTCAATTTTAATCTTTTACTTTAATTTTTAATTTAATAGTATCTTATTTTTCATAAAATATTTATTTATAAAAAATTTAATATTAAAGTTTAATTAAACCAATTAAATTAAGAATAAATTAAATAAAATAAACAATTAATTAAATGAGTAGTCATGTCAACAAAGGTAAAATCTGCAAATGATCTTCCTGAGAAACCAGGAATATATATTATGAAAGATAAAAATGACAAGATCATATACATTGGAAAATCCAAGTCTTTAAAGAAGAGAGTCAAATCATATTTTAAAGACAAACATGAAAGTCCAAAAACCTATGTTTTAATGAAACATTTTCATAGCTTAGAGTATATAATCACAGAATCTGAGAAAGAAGCATTAATTCTTGAAGCTAACCTTATTAAAAAACATAGACCAAGGTATAACATAAGATTAAAGGATGATAAGAGGTATCCGTATGTTAAAATTGTAAATGAAAAGTATCCTCGGTTAAACATAACAAGGAATATAAGCAAGGGCGGAACATATTATGGACCATTTACAGATGTGGGTTCGGTTAGAAAAACTGTTAAATTTTTAAAATCATTGTTTAAAATTCGAACATGTAAAAATATGGATGGTCCTTGTTTAAATAGTCAAATAGATTTATGTTATGCTCCTTGTGATAATGGTATTTCTCAAAAGGAATATGCCAAAATAATAGAAAAAGTAGATCTTTTTTTCAATGGAAAATATAATCAAATAGTAAAAGATCTTGAAATAGAAATGGAAGAAGTAGCCATTAAACAAGAATATGAAAAGGCAGCTGTTTTAAGAGATCAGATTAATTCTATTAAAGAAGTTATGGAGAAACAATTTGTTGTATTTGAAAATGATTTAGAGCAGGATATAATAGCTTTTTCTAATGATAAAGACAGAGCAATAGTGGTTGTTTTATCTGTTCGAAATGGTAAAATCATTGGAAAAGATGATTTTTTAATGTCTGGAACTGAAAATCAAACTACAAAAGATATTTTATCTGCTTTTATCCAGCAGTTCTACGGACCTTTAAGAACGGTTCCTAAGGAAATAGTTGTGGAGGAAGATATTTCTGATAAAGATCTTATTCTTGAATATCTATCTGATTTAAGGGCTAATGAGTTAGATTCATTAAATTTAGATATTAAACATAATTCAGAAATTAATAATACTAATAAGAATAATTCAAGTGTTAAGATTAATAATGATAATTCAAATGTTAGAATTGTAGTTGTTGAAAATGGGATTGAGTTAAGGTTGCTTAGAATGGCTGCTAAAAATGCAGATATTATCAGAAGACAGAAAAGAAAAATGAAAAGTTCCTTGATAGAACTTAAAAAGTACTTAAAATTAGATAAACTTCCAAGAATTATTGAAGGATATGATGTTTCAAATATCTCTGGTGTTTTAGCTGTTGGTTCTAAGGTATCTTTTTTAGATTCAAAGTCAAATAAAAAAGAGTACAAAAAGTTCAAACTAAAAACTTCTGGACCTGATGATTATGGTATGATGAGAGAATTATTACAAAGAAGATTTAAATCAATTGTTCATGATAGAGATTCTAAAAATGATTTTAAAGAACCAGATTTGATTTTGATTGATGGTGGGAAAGGGCAGTTGAATATTGGTGTGGAAGTTTTGAGGGAGTATGGTTTAGAACACATTCCAATAATTGGACTTGCAAAAGAGTTTGAGGAAGTTTTCATACCACAAAGTAGTTTTCCAATTATTATTCCAAAAAATAATCAAGGTTTACAACTACTTCAGAGAGTTAGAGATGAAGCACATAGATTTGCAGTTTCATATCATAGACAGCTACGGTCAAAAAGTCTTGAACACTCTGTTCTTGATGATATTCAAGGCATTGGAAAAAAAAGGAAGATAAATCTTTTAAAAGAGTTTGGTGATATTGAAACTATTAAGAAAGCTTCTATTAATAAATTGTTAAATGCTAATGGTATGAATAAAAAATCAGCTGAAAATGTCTATAATTTTTTTCATGATTAATATTGTTTTTGATATAAGTATATATAATCTATTTATATAATTTTCAGGTAAATAAGATATAATAAATTTTATAATTATTTAATAATGAATTAAGCCATGTTTAAATGATATTTTCAATAACGAAGAATAAATTCTTCTAAGTTGAAAATAAATTTTCAACAAGAGGTTGTAAATTTTTGTGGAGTTTTAGATGTATGGGTTTGTTTTTAGTATATCTGTGATATATTCTCTTATTTTTATCATTCTATTATTATACAACTGGATTTTTAGTCATATTCAA
>JAITGU010000035.1 GCA_031280375.1 Candidatus Methanovirga procula
TATAATGAACTTAGGAAATATTGTGGTAAATTGAAAATAAAAGGCAAAAGGAAGTTGTCTGGTAATTACTGAAAATCCTTTGGATTACTGAAAATCGAAGATTTTCATAATTACAAAAATTGCAAAGCAATTTTTGGTAATTTTCATAATTACAAAAATCTTTGATTACTGAAAATCTTTGATTACTGAAAATCGAAGATTTTCATAATTACAAAAATCGAAGATTTTTGGTAATTTTCATAATTACAAAAATTAAAAATTTTTGGTAATTTTTGGTAATTATGCTTATGATGAACAGTATATAAAGCTGAATGGGAGATTGTTTATACTGTTAGTAGCAATTATACTTATCCTTCTGATGGGCATAATGAGTATACTTGTAATATTAGGAGTGTTAAGCCTATTTAGGCTTATATTAAAAAACTTAAGTAAAAAACCATAATCACTTATTTTTTTTTAATTCTTCATGAACTTGTAATGATCAACATATCTTTTTAAAACATCCTCAATGGAACCCTCATCATCAACATTTTTTAATCCAGCTTTTTCAATTCCAAACCTTGATTTAAAACCTGACTGAACAGATATTATAACATCACAATCTGAAATAGTTTCCAATACTTTTGTCCACTGATGTTTCTCATCCGCATCAATATTCACATTTCTGTGTTCGACATATTCTGTTTTTTCACCATCAAAATCGTAGATGTAAATAGAATTTGCTTTTCCAAAATGTAAATCCACATTTTCACCATCAGACGAGGCAATAGCTATTTTCATATTTTCACCAGTTTTTTCATTAATAAAGATAATTTTCTAATCATTGGATGCTTAAATATTTTTTATTGATACGAAGTTTTTAAGGATTTTTAACCCAAAGCTTCCACTTTTTTCTGGGTGGAATTGTGTTGCGAAGACATTATTTTCTTCCACTGATGCTGTAAGGTTAGCACCATATTTAACTGTGCTTGTTATTATATCATCTTCAGGTACTCCATGAAATGAATGTATGAAGTAAAAATATTTCCCATCTAAACCTTCTAATATTTTAGAGTTTTTAGTTAATTTAAGATTGTTCCAACCCATATGTGGGATTTTTTCAGTATTTGGAAGTTTTTTAACATTTCCTTTAAATATATTTAATCCCTCAATTCCAAAATTTTCATCACTATAATTGAATAAGAGTTGTAATCCTAAACAAACCCCTAAAAATGGCTTGTTTGATTCAATATGTTCAAGGATTATATCTTTAAAATATTCGATATTTTTCATAGCTGATGCGAATGCTCCAACTCCAGGAAGAACAAGATATTTAGCATCAACGATTTCTTCTATGTTGTTTGTTACGTTTGGTTTTACACCGATTTTTAAAAACCCATTTGAAATACTTTTAAGGTTTCCACTTCCATAATCTATAACTGTGACCATTTTTACCATTCACCTTTTATTCTAATATTAAATTATTTATTTAATCAAGAATATATTATTTATTAATCAAAAGACTATAATTAAATATTATAAAATTAATTAAAACAGATTATTGAGATTTTAATGATATATGAAAAATATTTTATTATTAGAGTTTGTCTAAATTATCTTTTTTTATTTTTGTCTGGGAATCAATGCCGTTAACTTAATATGCACCATTTATTAGTTTCGGTAGTTATCAAATATTTATTTTTCCCTTAGTCTTAGAAATGTTCAATGATTATAAACTTTAATATAAATTTTTCATATTTAAACAATGTGATTTAATGTCTATTGTTGATAAAAAAACATTTAATGAAGAAATATTTTCCAATATAAGAAAATTAATAATTGATTATAAACTTATTGGGGAAAGGAACTTAATAGCTGTTGCCTTATCTGGAGGAAAAGATAGTGTTTTAACATTGTATGCATTATCACAACTTAAAGATGATGAAGATTTCATTGATTTTGATCTTGTAGCTATTTTAGTGAACGAAGGGATAAAGAATTATAGAAACTATGGAATTGAAAGTGCGAAAAAGATAACTAAAAAATTAGGTGTTGAATACATTGAAAAATCTTTTAAAGGCGAATTTGGATATACTCTCGATGATATACATAGCTATTTCAAAAGTGCATGTATTCCTTGTGGTGTTTTTAGAAGAAACATATTAAATAAAACAGCTCATGATATTGGTGCAGATAAAATAGCTACTGGTCATAATATGGATGATGAGATACAATCTTACTTAATGACTTTCTCAAGAGCAGATATTCTAAAATTTTCAAAGTTTGGTCCAATATCTGATAAAATCCATCCTAAACTTGTTCCAAGAATAAAACCTTTGTGGGAAATATCTGAAAAGAATGTTGGAATGTGGGCAATTATAAATGAAATAGATATTCATCTTGGTGAATGTCCTTACTCTAACTTTTCACTTAGAGGAAAAACAAAGACTTTCTTAAACAATGTTGAATCTGCTCATCCAGGAGTTAAAAAGGATATAATGGCTTCATTTAAGGAAATATTTGATGTTGAACCAACTAATGCTACACCTAAAGATTGCAATAGGTGTGGAGAGCCTTCTTCATCAAACATTTGTATGAGTTGTAAAATTAAAGATTTTATTGAAGAAAATAAAGTAAGTTAATGTTAATCCATATTCAATACATTATTTTATCTTCTATTTTTGAAAAAACACTTTAAATTATTTTTTTAGAAAAGGTGAATTATTTATCTATGATATTTTTGTAGTAAAGAACTTTTTTTTTTATTGAAGTTTTAAAGTCTTATTTTTTCGTAGCTCGAGGATGTCTAACAATTATTTTTATGTTTGTCTAAAGATATATTTGGTGGAAATTTCTCAGTGAATATTCATCAAATTTTTTATTTAGTTTTTTTGGGGATTTTCTTCAAGGAAGTTTAGATGAGTAAACCTTGGGCAAATGCCTATTTTTTACCTAAAGGTAAGAAAATGTTCATCAAAACTTATTTTTTAAAAATAATAAAAATCATTTTTAAAGAATTATTTTACTATTTAGAAGAAACTTTTAGAAACACGAAATTAGAAAATTTCGTTAAATTTCTCACTTCGTTCGAAATAAACGGAAACTTCGTTTCCTAAGTTTTTCACTTCGTTCAAAACAAAAGTTTCATCAAAAGTTTTATAAATTTAAAAAACTTCAATTTTTTACTATTTATAACATTTTTTATTAAAAAATTATTTGTTATTGATGCTGGAGAATAATTTAATAGTTCAAAATTATTTAACACTTATTTTCCAATGCATGTAATATAATAAACTTTTCATTGCTCATTGAATTAATACTATACTTCCTATGATTAATAAACTATTATCCAATTAAACTAATTAAATGGATTATTTAT
>JAITGU010000129.1 GCA_031280375.1 Candidatus Methanovirga procula
GAGAAAATAGATGTTCCAACAAACTTAGAAACACCAGTTAAAAAAACAAACCTTAAATTATCATCCTGACTCTTCAAAATCTGATAAAAATCATGTAATATTTTCTTCATATCATCACGGACAGTGGGATAAGAAATATTATCAAGAATAGGCTTGTCATACTCATCAACCAAGACCACAACTTTACCATATTTACCATATAGCTTCTTAATTAATTCACCAAATTTATCGTTATGATTTTCATAAACTAATTCTACACCGTTTTCTTTAGCCAACTCAGTTAAAAAAATATTCAATGACTTTTTTAACTCAACACCTGTTTCATGACTTCTTCCACTGAAATCTATTCTGATAACTGGATATGTTTCATTCCAATCCCACTTATCATAAATATACAAATCCTTAAATAATTCTTTATTCCCTAAAAAAAGGTTTTCAAGAGTGCTGACAAGTAAAGACTTACCAAACCTTCTTGGACGAGACAGGAAAAATGATTTTCCAGAGTTAACAAGTTTAAAAATTTCTTTTGTTTTATCAACATAAAGGTAATCATTTGTTCTTAAATCTTCAAAAGATTGAACACCAATAGGCAATTTTTGTAATCCATTTTCCATCAAAATCATCGTTTATATGTTTATGATATTTGTTTATTTTTTATTATATTAAATGACATTTTTAGAATATGTTAATAATTTTTAAAAACTGATTTAATAATTTTATTTTTTAAAAATATTAATTATAAATGAACAGTTAATTAAATAGGACTATATCACATGATTAAATAAAATTATGTAGTAATATTCAATTCATTAAGAATATAAAAATAATTTTATTTTTCAAAATTAATAAAACTTATTATTAGTGTGAGTAGTTATGTTTATTTTTTATTTTTGTAATTAATATAAAATGAAAAAAGAAAGCTATTTATTGGATATTATTCTGATTACTTTTTTAGGCAAAAATAATAAGCAAATAGCTGATACTATGGACAATAATCCAAATAAAAGAAAGAAGGAAATAGGACTTGAAACATAAATTGTATTTATATTCATATTAATAGCTTGGGAAATAGCTGGACTAATGCCCCATAAAGCCATGAATTCACTCCCTTTGGTGTTAGGAGAAAGTTTTGAAGTTATACTAAGCCCAATTGGCCATAAAAGTAGTTCTCCAAGCACCATAAAAATCATTCCAACAATAAAGTAAATAGCACTGACTTTACCATCTAATGAGAAAAGTAATGGAATACCAAAACTAAAAAAAGATAATCCTAAAATAATCCCACAAATTATAAATTTGTCATGATCATTAGGTCTTCTGTTCTTTAACCGATCCCATAATTTAATAAACAGCGGGGAGAAAATAATAACAAAAAAGGAGTTAATTGAAATGATCCATGTTGGTTCGATCCAATTTTCTATGATATGATCTTCAATATACAACAACATTGTAGAATTTAATTGTTCAGTTATGATGAAGAAAAATATGGAAACAAGAAATATTGGGATATAAGATATGACTTTATTTTTTTCTTCTTTACTAATTTTAGAGGTTAATATATCATAAAAGTAAATTAAGGGCATTAATAAAAAAAATCCACTGATAATAAAGAAAATGTTTTTAGATATAGAACTATTAACCCTTGTTAAAAGGATCAAAGTTATTATGAAAATAATAGATATTGCAATTATATAAAAAAATTTTTTATTCCTTTTAAAACTAAATTGGGGTGTTTGGTACTTATTTTTAATTGTGGTTTTTGTTAGAAAATATATTAATGCTACAAACATTTCAATTGCTATTAATCCAAAACCTATATGAAAATTATAAGAAAATCCTAAAGTTCCCACTATTATTGGACCAAAGAAAGCTCCTAAATTAACATATAAAAAATATGTTGAAAAAGATTTATCTACTGGATATTCATCATGAGCTTTACCAACCATATTTGATAAGCTCGGTTTAATAAACCCTATTCCTAAAGCTATTAAGAGTAAACTTATCTCTACAGTAGAAATATTGTTAGTTAATGTTAAAATTAGAAACCCAAGAAACTCTAAAATAATTCCAGATAAAACTCCCCTATATCCTCCTAAAATATTATCACTTACATAACCACCTAATAATCCTGTAAGATAAGATAATGCTGAAAATAAAGTTACTATTTCAATAGCTTCAACTTCACCTAATCCTAAACCACTTTCATTAATTGAAAAACTTAAATAAAATATTAACAATCCAATTAATCCATAAAATGAGAATCTTTCAAAAAATGTTGTGATACAATATGATATTAATTCTTTGTGCTCTTTTGAAATAGTTTTTTCTTTCATATTACAATCTCTACATTCACATTATAGTATAGGCAAAATTTTGTATTATAATAATTTTTTTATAAAATATCGTGCTCTATCTAACTTTAAATATATTTTATTTCTATTAAATTTTAAAAAAGTTATAATAATGCTTTATTAAAATTCAAACTTTCAGAACATGAAATTAGAAAACTTCATTAAATTTCTCACAACCTTTGAAATAAAAGGAAGCTCTGTTCTAAGTTCTTCATTTCGTTCAGCGAAATTGATCAAATTCCTATATTAAATAATCTTAAAAAACTTATAATAATTCTTTAGTTAAAATTACAAGCAATTTTAAGAATAATTTTGTAAAAATTTTTAATCAATATTATAAAAGCTTTAGAACATATTATTTATACTATTTAATAAATTTATCAAATATTCTTATTTTTAATTATAAAAGAACATTATAAATTATTTTTAAAAAAATAAGAATTACAATAGGATAAATTTAAATCAAATATATCAATAATTCAGTTTGTAAGAAAATGTATCATGAGTTATAATTGATTTTTAGATATAGTCAAAATCTTTTCTGGATGTTCAAGAATAAATTTTTTTGCTTCTTCTACATAATTATCATTATCATCTTGGAGGAATATATAAGCTACAGATTCAATTAAATTTTTTGGTTCAGAGATAAAATCTCCAATCTGAAAATGAAAATCTGCATGTATGAAAGAATGAAACTTTTTTAATCCATTTAAATTAATTTTAGTTAAATATCCTTCATTTTCTGATGTCAAAAATGTTATTGAAGAATATTTATTTAAATTCATATTTAACTCTGATGCTCTTTTTAAAAATCTTTCAGTGGAGATATATGCAAGAGTAGCCATTTCTACTTGATTATGTCCATAAGCCTCTTTGACAAAATCTGGACTTAATGTGAAACCTGCAAGTCTTGAATTAATTTCAATTAAAACTGGACCATCTTTATCAACCATTAATTCAATGTGTGCAGCACCATACTTCATGCCCACTGCATCTAATACACTGAATGCATATTCTACAAGAGGTTTTGTCCAATCCTCATTAAGTTGCAGAAAATCAGCTGACTGATAGATAGAATGTCCTTGTTTAGATATTTTTTTAGTATATTCCATTAAGTCTGTTAGAACATGGTTTCCATCACTGCTAACAGTGTCTACAACATATTCAGTGCCTTTTATAAACTCTTGCAGAAGTAATCCATTATTAGATAGATTTATAATATTTTTAGAATTTAAATTATCATCAAAAGCTTTTTTCACATCTGATAATGAATTACAAACTTTAAATCCATCACTTAAAATACTTTGAGCAGGTTTTACTACAATAGGGTAATGTAAATTTAAAGCATCGATTGACTTAATAGCTTCTTCATAAGAGTTACAATATTCTTGCTTAATTGTACGAATTTCACTTTCTTTTAATGCTTTATACATACTAAATTTATTTATTCTGGCTTTTGCTTTAGATTTTTCATTTTTTGATTGAGTATTAAAAAATTGGCTCAATGTATCAGCTAATTCCACTCCAGAATCTGTTCCAGGCACAATACAACAAGGAATTCCTTTTTCTTTTATCCATTGGATCGTTTTTTCTATAGATTCATTTAATATTGTGTCTTTGTACCTACTTAAATCAGCATCAGCACATAAATCTAAATTAAGATTTTCACGACTTTGAACATGAAAACAGTCAAAGCCTTCTTGATTAAAATAATCAACATAATATCTTCCAGTAGAATAACCATCTACAATTATACATATCTTATTTCTCATATTAACCTCTCAAATTAGTATTTTGATTTTCTTTAGAGAATATCTGAAAACTTATATTAGTATTACAGATGTAACATGTTCCATCTTGAAACACAATAATAAAAAAAGTCTTAACTTGATAGAATACCTATCAACTAATAATAATATATCATATCTTAAAACAAACAAATAAAAAAGAAAACAACAAAACAAATACATACAAATTAAATCCAGTACATTCCAAACCAACAGACTCACCATCACCAAAAACACTACTATCACCTGAATTTGATCCCCATGCAGGCACAGATGAAACAACACTAACGAGAGTTTCTATTAACCTATAAAAAACGAAGACTTTGTCTTCTAATTTTCTTTCAAAAAAAATAGTATATTTTGATAAGATTTATAAATTATGAAACTCCATATTAACCTAATGTGGTAGTAAGTATATAAAGGTGTCGGTCACATCTAAGGTATCGATTATTCACACCCTCCCCTTGTGGTTTTAA
>JAITGU010000045.1 GCA_031280375.1 Candidatus Methanovirga procula
GTAATGAAATTGACCTTCAAAAGACAAATATATGTGAATTTTCCAATGAAAAAATGAAAATAATAATAAAACATCATATCAATATATGTTTAAATTAAGTTTATAGAAACTCTCTTAAATTCTATTTTTAAATTAAATCTAAAATACCTTATATTCATGACTTAAAATTTTAAGTAAAAAGTCATTAAAATATGCTTATTATAATTAGATATTAAAAATAATAACATTAATAAAAAATATAAAATAAAATCCATAAAATAGAATATAAATTTTATACCAGAAAATAATATATTTTTGGAGATAAGAAATGCCAGTAATCACATTTGAATACGATGAATTAAAAAAACTTGGAATATCACTCGAAAAAGATGAATTAATAGATATTTTACCAATGCTTGGAAGTGACATAGAAGACTACGATGATAAAACAATTAAAGTTGAATTCTTCCCTAATAGACCAGACCAACTATCAATAGAAGGAATTTCAAGAAGTTTAAAAGGATTTCTATCAGAAAAAACTGGATTACCTCACTATCCAGTTAAAAAATCCAATGAAAAAGTCTATGTAGATGAAGAAATAGTTAAAATCAGACCATACATTGGTTTTGCATTAATCAAAAATGTCGATTTCACTGGAAAAAAATTAAAACAAATTATGGATTTTCAAGAAAATCTTCATTGGGTCATTGGACGAGACAGAAAAAAAGTAGCTATTGGAATTCATAATTTAGATGTCATTGAAGGACCATTTCACTACACCACAACTAAAAAAAATGAAAACAGCTTCATACCATTAGAACACCAAAACAAAATGACACCAAATGAAATATTAAGAAAACATGATAAAGGCTCAAAATACTCATATCTACTTAAAAATTTTGATACATATCCATTAATTATGGACAAAAACAATAATGTTATCTCCATGCCACCAATAATAAATGGTGAATTAACAAAAATCACTGAAAACACAGAAAATATTTTAGTAGATGTCACTGGAACAGACAAAAAAGCTGTGAATCAAACCTTAAATATAATATCTAGTTCTTTCGCTGAGGTTGGTGGGAAAATAGAAAGTTTAGAAATCATATATCCAACTAAAACCATCACCACACCTAACTTGAAACCAACAGAAAAAATCGTTCATGTAAATACTGCAAATAAATTAATTGGAATAGATATTAATGCAGAAGAATCCAAAAAACTTCTCTCAAAAGCAAGGATGGAAGCTGAAATAGTAGATGAAAACAGATTAAAAGTGAAAATACCAACATACAGAATAGATATATTACATGAAGTTGATTTAATCGAAAATATAGCTATTCAATACTGTATAAATAAAATAAAACCTAAAATGCCTGAAATAGCTACAATAGCAAGTGAAAACCTGTGGTTCAGTGATGATAAACCAATTAGAGAACTTATGATTGGCTTAGGTTTCCAAGAAATTATGAGCTTAATGTTAACAAGTGAAGAAAATCATTACAAAAAAATGAATCAAGAAATAACTGAACATGTAGAAATAGCTAAACCAATCTCAATTGAAAGAACTATGATACGAACAAGTCTACTAAATGGTTTAATGGAATTTTTAGAAAACAATAAACATGAGGACCTACCACAGAAAATATTTGAAATTGGGGATGTTTTATATCTTGATGATAAAGCCGAAACAAAGACAAAAACCATTAAGAAACTATCAGCCATTATAACTCACTCAACCCCAAACTTCACTGAAATAAAATCAACCATCGCAAGTGTTCTATTAAACTTAGGTTACACAATGGAAATAACCCCCAGCAATAACCCAAGTTTTATACAAGGAAGAGTTGGAGATGTAAGTGGAAAATCAGAAAATGGAACAATAAAAGGATTTTTCGGAGAAATATCTCCAGAAGTTATTCGCAACTTCAACTTAGATTACCCAGTTATTGGATTTGAGATAGAATTCAAACCCAAACTTTTAGAAAACGAAAATCATAGATTTTCTAAGTTGCCTTCGGCAACAAAAGCTTGATCAAAACTTAAATAACACTACTTTGATAATACAGTTTGGATGATACTTGAATAAGACTTTAAATACCTACAACAGCTAAAAATATAGAAAAAAGGTGGAATGTGATAAAATGAGACTAAAAATATCTTTAAAATCAGATAAAAGCTTATTCATTCCATTTAACTACAACCATATCATCTCATCAATAATATATAAAAAAATAGCAGATTTAGAATTTGCAAGTGAACTACACTCCTCAAAAACATTCAAATTCTTCACATTCTCCAATTTAAACATTCCCCAAAGAAAAATAGTCAAGAATGGAATAATCTCAAAAAATGGTTCTGTGAACTTTCAAATATCAAGCCCAAATGAATATCTAATAAAAAATTTGGTGGAAGGACATTTAGATGATTTAACTGTTAATTTTAAAGGCAAAAAACTATTTGTTGAAAAAATTAAGCTATTACCTGAACCCGAATTTAAAAATCCTATGAATGTTAAAACGATCTCACCAATTATCGTAAGAACAAAAAAAGAAATAGATGGAAAATTAAAAATTTGGGATTTAACCCCAGCAGACCAACAATTCTACACAAACTTAGAAAATAATCTAATAAAAAAATACAATCAATTCTATAACAAACAAGCAACAAATACAAATAATGAGAGATATAATTCAAATAATAAAACACGAGCAAACAACGAAATATTTAATTCAAACGATAAAATATATATAAACACTAAGACATATAAGAATAATAACAAATTAAATATTGATAATGATAAATTAAGTATAGTTGGTAATGAATTAAATATAAATGATGATAAAGTATGTATAAGTTCAAGTATGGGTTATGTTAAAAGAAAAAGAATAACCCTTGAAAAAGACAATATAAAAACATTTCACAGAGCTTTCATGATGGATTTAGAACTAAATGGGGACTTAAACTTAATTAAGTTCGCATATGATTGTGGTTTGGGCGAGAAAAATAGTTTAGGTTTTGGGATGGTTGAATAAAAATGTTTCTTAAATCGAACATAATGGTATGGTAAAAAATGATTAAAGATATGATAGAGTTTGGCAAATGGTTAGATGAAAATAATCTAGATGATTTTGGAGAAATTATTAATGATGATGATTATATTTTGCCAATATTTTTTAATGACAAACCAAATGAAATTGGAGAAATTTTATTATATGAAGATTATGGTAATTATTTCTTTAAAAATTCAATTTTTAGTAAGGGAATTAAAAAAATAAGAGATCAAAAATTTAAAATACCTAGTAACTCTAATCTAAGTGGTACTTCTCCATTTATAATTGAAATTCCATATAAACATTTTAAAGAGGGTGATTTAGAAAAAATTAATAAGGAAGACAAAAAATTTAAAAATAAATTTGAAAAATCTAAGAAGGCTAATGAAGGTGGAAATGAATTTATTAAATTTATTAATATTATTTATAAAGATACGGATAGATTTTTAGAGAGTATAGGAATAGATGATAATCAAAAAAAACATTTAAAAAAGTTTTTTTCTAAATTCAAAGTTGTTGATGTAAATAATAGAATTAATGATTATTATACCTTTTTATTCAATCAAAGAGAAATTATTTTAGAAAAATTGAAATCTAATGAAATAAAAATTAAAAAAGTTTATTTAATTTCTTATTTTCAGACAGAATTTGATTTACTAAATGATATTTTCTATTATTATTCTAAATTCATTAAAAAAAGAAAAGAATCTTTTAATGATTATGAAGAAGGAATTTGTTCTTTTTGTAATAATCAGGGAATTGTATATCCTACAATTAGCAGTTATTCTATTGGAAAACCATCTTATTCATTTAATTATGATGGGGATAATAAAAAAACTGCTGTGAAAAATTCTAAATTTAAATCTTGTAAGAAATGTGAAACTTATGTAAAATTTGCTGAAAATAAAATTAAAAATATCTTAAATAATAATTATAACTTAATGATTATTCCAATTAAGACCACTGGAAATTATGCTGATTTTTTAAAGATATCTAATGAAAAAATATCTTCTTTTGATAAAATAAACAAATTTATGTCTGAAATTAATGGATTCAATTATGATTTAATTGTGTATACAACTGTGAATCAAGGAATTGTAATTGAAAAATATATTGAGAATTATAAATCCTACTTAGTGAAATTTGAAGGTATACATTTATATAATGATAAATTAAATTATCTTTTGGATTATCCTTATAAAAAAGGTGAAAAAGAAAAGTCTAAAATTGAGAATATTTTTGACATTGAACATATATTCAAATCTTTTTTTGTGGATATTGATAATGATGGAAAATTCAAATTCCCTAACTTTAGATATTTTTATGAAATTTATACAAAAGATTTTAGAGGTAAGACTGGGATTTTTAACGGTTTTGATAATAGATTAACTTCTACTTTTTCTAAATACATGCATTCTATTTTTAATTTAATCTATAAATTGAATGAGGATGCTTTAAATAAAAACATGCTAAATGAGATGGTTTTTAATTCTATAATTAAATTACAGAACCACGATAAAAAACTTGATATTTTAAAAAGATTGAATTATTATTTCATGCTAAAAAAAGAACTTCTAGGTGGAAATATAATGGAAATAGATAATGTTGAAAGATTAAAAGAATCCTTGAAAGAGGGTAGCACTGATTTTGATGAACTTATTGAAAAAGAACCTGCTTTAAAATACTATCTTCTTGGTCAGTTTTTAAGGTATATAGATAACTTTAAAAGAGCAAATAACAAAAAAATGGATGTTTTTTCTAATTTTATTAATAATGTAAATAGAAATAATGTTCGTGACCTTTTTGTGACTGAAGTTTTGCAAAAAAATAATTATTATATTGACCAAATGAGTGAAAAAGGCAAATTAATTTTTAAATTATTTAAAAATAATAGGCCCTATGTTTTTAATGAACCTCAAGGTTTTTCATATGAGGATTATATTCTTCTAATGTTCACAGGATATTATACTGAAAATATTTTAAAATCTGATAAAAAAAAGGAGTATGGAGCAAATGACTAATGAAATTGTAAAAAATTATTATCAAGGTATATATTTGACTGAAACCATCATGGGAAATCCTAATGGAGATTTTATAGATAACTCTCCACGAAATTTTGATGGGAATGTTTTTACAACTGATAAATGTATTAAATTTAATATACGAAAATTTATTCATGAAAGTGTTGAAAGAATTAGTAAATCTGATAAAAAAGATATAGAAAATTTTGTATTTTTCCATCCAAGATTAGATGAAGGAGCAGAAATAAGTGATGCGAAATATTTAACAAAAGATAAAATTTATGAAAACCATTTTAAGGCAGAAGATAAAGGATTTGAAAAAATAATAGATAAATGTCCAGATGTAAGAATGTTTGGAGGAACATTTACTTTTACAGGTGTTGATCCTAAACAAATCTATGGTCCAATTCAATTAAGTTATGGTAAAGATATAAATAATGCTCAAATTAAAAGATTGCAGATAGGAGCTCCTTTTGCTACTAAAGATGGAAAACAGACTACCACTGGATCGGAAGCAGTTGTTGATGATGCAGTTATTAGCTATGATATAACAATCAATCCTAATAACTATCCTGGCTTGCTTAAAGAGAAGGATTTAGAATTATTTAAAAAATCAATTTGGTATGGTACAAATTTAAGAAAATCAACCAGTAAAAAAACTGATTCTAAATTATTAATTTTGATAAAATTCAAAAATGAAAGTGATGACAAAGTAACAGCTTTAAATATTGGAGAATTGAAAGAATTAATTAAAATTAATAATATGAACGAGAGAAAAAAACAAGATGTGCCTGATAAAAAGATAATTATCAATTGTAATTTATTAAAAGAAAAATTAAAAAAATATTCTAATTTCATTGATGAAATAGAAGTCTATAGAGATCCTTCCGAGATTGAAATAGATTTAACAGAAAATGTGGAAAAAGGTAGTAATAATATAAAAATTTCTATAAAAGAACCTAAAGATCTCTTAAATGAAAATAATATGTAATATAATTTCTTAAAAAGATAGTGTTCTATGGAGATATTATGAATGAATATGATAACATTATTGTATTAGATATTTGGAGTAGTTTTGGTTCTTTTAGTAAAGCTTTTTCAAATACTGGAGGTTTATTGACCTATTTAATTCCTCCAAAAACTACTGTTGTTGGTATGATTGCAGCTATTTTAGGTTATGAATTTAGTGATGTAATTGAAGAAGTCGATGGGATAAAAAAATATAAAATTGAGGAATTATTTGATATCAAAATTTCAATTAGAGCTTTTTTTGATTTAAAAGTAAAAAGAGTTGTTTTTAATTCTCACTATGGAAATGAACCTAATTTATTAAATGTGAGACAAGATGTGCTTTTAGATCCATATTATAAAATTTATTTAAGTTTTCCAGGAAAGTTCCATGAAAAAGAGAAAGAATTTTTAGAAAAAATCAAGTCTAATAAAACTGTTTATAATTTATACATGGGTAGGAATGAGTTTTTCTTGAATTATGAATTTAAAGAGTATTTAGAAGATGTTAATTGTAAAAATATATATGATAAAAGTAATGATAAAATTTATGGCATATTAGACAAAAGTAAAATAAAAAATGTTGACTTGAATTCTCAAACAGCTACAACTATTTTTGGCAAAATGAGTGAAGATATTAGTAAGTTAGCAAGTCATTATGAATATGTTGTTAAAGATTATCCTGTAAGAAGGCATGATTTTGTTAATTTTGAATATCGTCCGATTTCATTTTATGCTGCTCAAGATGATAATACTTATTTCACTAATTTAATTTTAAAAGAAGATTTAGAGTTAGAGGAAGAAGATAAAAAAATAGAATTGTTTAATATTGGTGAAGATAAATGGATATCAATGATTTGAAGTATGATTTTTCATCTTCTTCTTTTAAAATAAATGATGATAATATTAATATATGGGCTCATACTAATGAGCCTTTAGGAGATCATATATCAAAAACTAAGATTATTTTTGATAGAATAAAAAATCAGGACATATTAATTAATTTTCATGAATATTTTTCAAATAATGATTTCATAAATCTGAGTTTTGAAGATTTTGAAAAATATGTTTATAAAATGATAGATTTTCACGATATTGCTAAAATATCTTTTAATTTCCAAATAAACAAATTAAACAATAATATCACATCTAAACTAAAAAAATATGAGTTAGATGGGCATATTAATCAAATTGAATCTAGACATTCATATATTAGTTCTTTATTGTTCACATCACACTTATTGAATAATGGAATTTTCAATGATGATAATAATAATAATTTGATTCTTCTTTTGTTGTCCTATATAATTTATGGGCATCATACTAATTTAAAAGATATTTTAAATGAATACGAATTTTCATATGATTTGGATAATAATTATCTTGGCACTTTTTATCTTTTTTCAGAATATATTTCTGAGAAAAAAAGTTTCAAAAAAGAATATCAAAGACTACAAGATAATTTGCACGATCTTTTGAAAAAAAATCATGACTCTAAAATATCTTTTTTTTATTCTTATATTTATTCTCTTTTTGTTACTTCTGATGTAATTGCTAGTTCTTATTCTTATAAAACTATTGATGAAGTGAAAATAAAAGCTGAAAATTGGAATAATCGAATTGGCAAAAAATTAAAATATAAAATGAATAAAAAATTCTTTGAGTTATGCTACAACAAATTTTGCGAAGTTACCTCTCCTGACGAGTTGTTATCAAATACTGAAATATCCAATTTAGGAAATATCAATGATTTAAGAACAGAAATGTTGAAAGAATCTTCATTAACTATCAAAAAATCTTTAAAAAGTGATAAAAATAAGAGGATATTTTATCTTAACATGCCTACTGGAGGAGGAAAGACTAACACATCAATGAAGTTGGCATTAGATATTTTAGAAAAAACAGATGTTAATAGAATAATTTATGCTATGCCGTTTATCAATATTATAGAACAGAATTATGATGTTATAAAAGATAATTTTAATTTAAATGAAAGTAATGGGGAAATTAGAAAAATTTATCATGGTACGGAGAGTATATTTTCTGAAGAATCAGATGATAATAAATCTGAGATAATTTGGAAAGATAACTTTTTTGATTATCCAATTATTTGCACAACTTTTGTTTCTATTTTTAATTGTTTAATTAGAAGTAAAAAAAGTAGTAAATATAACCTTGCTTCATTAGCTAATTCTGTTATTATTTTAGATGAAGTCCAATCCCTTCCTCTTAAAAACTGGACGAGTTTATATTATTTAATCAATGGAATTTCTATAAATTATAATATATATTTCATTATTATGAGTGCAACACTTCCTAATTTCAATGATTTAAAATTAAATAAAGATGTTCATTTTAGTTATGATATTGTCAATTTAATAACAGAACCAATGAAATATTTTTCACATAATTTATTTGATAGGACTGAAATAAAAAATGGGCTTGTTGAATTAAATATAGAAGATGATAATATTCATTATTTTGAAGAAATTTTAGAAGAAAATTTTGAAAAGGGTTACAATAAATGTCTAATTACACTAAATACGATTAAATCTTCTAGATTAGTTTATGATGAATTGTTTAATTTGAGAGAAAAATATGGATTTGAAATTGATTTGCTGAATTCTACAATACTTACTTCAGAAAAGAAAAAAATAATTCATAAAATAAATAATATGGATAATGATAGATATATTTTAGTTAGTACTCAAAGCATCGAAGCTGGAGTAGATGTTAGTTTTGATTTTGTTATTAGAGATTTTTCTCCTCTTGATTCAATCGAACAAATTCGTGGAAGATGTAATAGGAGTAGAGAATTGAATAAAAGATTTGGCAATTCAAACATAAAAGGGAATGTATATTTAATTAATTTAAAAAGACAAAACGATACTCCTGATTATAAATACATTTACAAAAAAGAAGAATCCGAAACAAGAATTAGGAAAACCATGAATTTAATAAATAAAAATCCTAACTATAATTATCAAGATGTTATCGATTACTATACTTCGATTTCTAATATTATAAACGAAATTTCTGATGATAATGAAGAAAATTTTGTAAAAACTGATAGAGATAACATTGAGAATTGGGAGATTTTAAATTTTACTGAGATTATGGATAAGAATACTGGAATTCATATTATAGATAATAAAAGAATAAATGCTTATTCATTTTTTGTTTCAACCAAGTTAGATATATTAATCAATGATATTAAATTGAATAAAACTATTGAAGAAATTGATGAAGATAATCTAACTAAATTTCATAGTAAGAATAAAGATAAATTTATTTTTTCATTAAATGAATTATTATATCTGAAAAATATAGAAAAACAGCATGGCAAACATTTTATAAAAAATGACAGTGTTGATGGTTCTAATTTAATGTGCTATTATGTGGAGTCCATACGGAAATTTAAAGATAAAATAGACTCTAAAAAAATATTTAGAAAAGAATTTTCGTCTATTTTACATAAATTTACTTTTCAGGTGTCTGGAGATGAATCTGACTTTGAAAATTTTATAGATAATTTTAACCTTGAGAAAACATATTATTTCTATACAATTCCTGAAAATAAAGTAGGTTTTAGTAGTGAAAATCATATCTATTCTATGAAAAATGGATTTAATTTTGACATGATTAAAAAAGATGAGGATAATATAATAAAGTAACTGTACTAACTGAAATCATGATTACTACTAACATCAAAATAAATGGCTCTCAAATCAACTACTATTTCATTTGTAAAACCAAACTATGGTTATTTTCTTATAATATTCAAATGGAACAGGAATCAGACACGGTTGCAGTTGGAAAACAACTCCACGAAAATACTTATAAAAGAGAGAAAGATTATTTAATTGATAATTTGATTAATGTTGATTTTATTAAAAAAAGAAAATGTATAGAGATTCATGAAGTTAAAAAAACTCCTAAGATGGAGAAATCTCATGAATATCAGCTATTATATTATATTCATTACTTAAAAAATGAAAAAGATATTGATAATATAATTGGTTACATTGATTATCCTAAAATTAGAAAAAAGGTTAAATTTGAATTAACAGATGAAAAAGAGGAAGAAATTAAAGAAATCATTAGTGAAATAAATACAATTGTTAATTCAGAAATACCAAAACCTAAAAAACTTAAAATTTGTAGAAAATGTGCTTACTTTGAGCTTTGCTGGATATAATCTGCTTAAATTGTATTTTAACATTAGCTTGTTATAATTATTGTTTTTTATAAAAAAAAATATTCAATTAATTCATGAAATGTTTTATAGTGTTATAGCCATTGGAAAAATTTATAACTTTTATGAAATTTTAATATCAATATAAACTATTTAATTTTAAAATAATTTATAAAATATAATTAAACTAATGATTAATAAAGATTATCAATATAATAGCTAAAATTTACAATTAAATTAACGGAGAATCTTAGATGAAAAAATTACCAGTTGGTATATCGACTTTTTCAAAGATAATAAAAGATAATTATATTTATGTAGATAAGACTGAAGACATTTACAATATGGTTAGTACTGGGGAAATTTATTTTTTATCAAGACCTCGAAGATTTGGTAAATCTCTTCTTCTATCAACAATTGAAGAATTATTTAACGGAAATAAAGAGTTATTTGAGGGACTTTATATATACGATAAATGGGATTGGGATAATAGCTATCCTATTATTAGATTAGATTTTGGGAATATATCTCATAAAAGTCCAGAACAATTAGAGAATTCATTGGAAGATTTTATAAATCAAACAGCAAGAGAATATTCTATAAAACTTAACAACACAATAATCACCAATAAATTTGAGGAATTAATCAAAGAGATACATGAAAAACATGATAAAAAAGTCGTGATTTTGATTGATGAATATGATAAAGCTATTAATAGTCATATCTATGAAATTGAAATAGCTAAAAAGAATCGTGATGTTTTAAGAGATTTTTATCAAGTTTTAAAAGCTAACGATAGACACATTGAATTTCTTTTTATAACTGGTGTTAGTAAGTTCGTGAAAACCTCAATATTTTCAGAATTAAATAATTTAGACGACATTACAGTTCATCCTAACTACACTAAAATCTGTGGTTACACAAAAGAAGAACTTGAACTTAACTTTAAGGATTATATTAAAGAAATTTCTAAGAAAAAAGATATTAAAGAAGAGAAATTCCTATCAAATATTAAGTATTGGTATGATGGTTATTCATGGGACGGTAAGAACTTTTTGTATAATCCATTTTCCATACTGAAAGTTTTAAGTTCAGGGAAGTTTTTTAACTATTGGGGTGAGACAGGGGCACCAAAAATTGTTATGGATTTAATTAAAACAGCTAATATTGATATGGATGTTTTCACTGATGAAAAAATTGTTTCATATGATTTTCCTGTTTTGATCTTGAAAATTTGGATTTCACAACAATTCTGCTTCAAACGGGTTATTTAACAATAAAAGAAGAAAAGACTTTTGGAGATGATTATTCTCAATATCTAATAGCTATTCCAAATAAAGAAGCGAAAAATTCTCTATTTAGCTATATTTTAGGTCAATACACCAACCACACATCTAATTTTTTAATTCCAATGGCAAAAAATATGCTAAATAGTATTATTCATTTAGATAGTGAAAGTCTGCAGAAATCATTCGAAATATTATTACATAAAATACCAAACATACTTTATGGAGATATTAAAAAGGAATTAGAAGCCTATTATAAGATATTGTTAATGTCATGGATTCAACTTCTTGGTTTCCAAATAGATTCTGAAATACAAACAATAAAAGGAAGATTAGATGCTGTATTAAAACACGAAAATTTAGTTCTAATAATTGAATTTAAATTTTCATTAAAAGATGATCTTGATAAAATGATTAATAATGCTTTTAGCCAGATTATAAAAAATGAATATTACAAACCTTACCAAAATAAAAAAGTCATATTGCTTGCAGTAGCATTTAAATCAAGAGACATTAAATGCGAACTTAAAACATTAGAAGAATGTCTAAATGAATAATTAAGGTGTTATTTTTGGCAAAAAAAAATTACTACTTATTATCTGATGGAAAATTGAAAAGGAAAGAAAATACTATTTATTTTATTAATGAAAAAGGTAAAAAACCAATACCTATAAATAAAATTTATTCAATTTATGCTTATGGTCAAATTACAATATCATCTCAAGTTATTAGTTTATTCGCCAAAACAGGCATTCCTATTCATTTTTTTAATTACTATGGTTTCTACAACGGTAGTTTTTATCCAAGAGAGACACTTTTATCTGGTGATTTACTTGTTAAACAAGCTGAAAACTATCTCAATCATTTAAAAAGAATTGAATTAGCAAAACTCTTTGTTGAAGGGTCTTCTAAAAATATTATGAAAGTGTTATCATACTATAAAATAAATAACAACATTGATCAAATTTTAGCTGATTTAAAGAGTTGTAAAATAATAACAGAAGTCATGAATGTTGAGGGACGGATAAGAGCAGAATATTATGAAAAATTTGATGAAATACTGCCTGAAGAATTTAAAATGGAAGGTAGGAGTCGTCAACCTCCAAAAAATATGATTAACTCATTAATCAGCTTTGGAAATTCCATGATGTACTCAACTACTTTAACAGAAATTTATAACACTCAACTAAATCCAACTATCTCCTTTCTTCATGAGCCATCTGAACGGAGATTTTCTTTATCTCTGGATCTAAGTGAAATTTTTAAGCCCATATTCGTTGATAGACTAATTTTTTATCTTGTGAACAAGAACATCATCACAGAGAAAGACTTTGATCAAGATTTGAATTGTTGTCTTCTTAATGAAAAAGGAAGAAGTAAATTTGTTCAGGAATATAATAAAAGGCTTGAAAAGACAATAAAACATCGAGAATTAAACAAAAAAGTTTCTTATAGAAGATTAATTAGATTAGAAGCATATAAATTAGTTAAACATGTTTTAGGGACTAAAAAATATAACCCATTTGTTATATGGTGGTAAAATATGTATGTAATAATTGTATATGATATAAAAGTTGAAAGAGTAAACAAAGTTAAGAAATTTTTAAGACAAAATCTATTCTGGGTTCAAAACTCTGTCTTTGAAGGTGAAGTAACCAAAAGTGAATTTAATCATGTTGAAAATGGACTAAAAAATATAATTGATGACGAAGAAGATTCAATTATTATATACAAATTTAGAACTGAAGATGAATTGAATAAAATAGTAATAGGGATTGAAAAATCACCTGTAGATCCCATACTCTGATAATTTCTTTTTTTTTAGATTTATAAAGGGTTATCTCCTTTATTTAAACACTAATCCCACTTTTAATCCGTCGTTTTCCTACAAAATGTGAGTAATACTATTTATTAAATTTTTATTATGAAGATTTTATTTTCAAAATAAGAATCATATTCTACCTTAATCCAGCTATTTCTCGTTTGAAAGATTACATATTTAAAATTATAAGTAAAATAGGACTATTTTTCAAAAATATTATATCTATTTCATTCGTCGATGCATATAAAGGAATGACAGAATTCATCATCGAAAAATTTATATACTAAAAAGAAGAACATACAACCAAACACACAAAAAATGGAGCAAAATTTTTTCGTGTTAAAATCAGATCAAAATGAGATTGAAATTTGATTAACCGGATATAAAGTCATACTAATCGTATTGTTAAAATCAGATCAAAATGAGATTGAAATATAAACATAATAAGTTAAAATGTAATTAATCACATAGTTAAAATCAGATCAAAATGAGATTGAAATACCAATATCTGAGAAGTTTTTCCAGTTTATATCGTTAAAATCAGATCAAAATGAGATTGAAATTAAAAATGAACATATATTAATAAAAGATGATAGTTTGTTAAAATCAGATCAAAATGAGATTGAAATTTCCTCATCCTCAACAATAGGAGTTAAAGTAGTGACGTTAAAATCAGATCAAAATGAGATTGAAATTTCTTAAGAATATTGTTTGAAGTTCATGCATTAAAATGTTAAAATCAGATCAAAATGAGATTGAAATTTTTATGAGCACTCCTATCATTTTGGGTCTTAGTTAAAATCAGATCAAAATGAGATTGAAATTTATTAGATCTGATCAGTAGTCGTGTTATCAGTCATGTTAAAATCAGATCAAAATGAGATTGAAATTCCCCAATAATATTTTTTATATGGTAACTAATATTGTTAAAATCAGATCAAAATGAGATTGAAATAGCCATACTCGATAATTATGATGATGTTAACACAGGTTAAAATCAGATCAAAATGAGATTGAAATTAAAACATGTGTTCAAAAGCCTTATTTGGGATTGTTAAAATCAGATCAAAATGAGATTGAAATACCATCCCAATACCATCACCCATGAATATTAAATGTTGTTAAAATCAGATCAAAATGAGATTGAAATTAATATACACAGAAGCCAGCATAAGCAATACTAGTTAAAATCAGATCAAAATGAGATTGAAATATATCTACTTCCAATTCTTTGCTGGGTATACCTGTTAAAATCAGATCAAAATGAGATTGAAATTATAAAGTAGAGGGATCATATCAATATCCCTTATGCTAGTTAAAATCAGATCAAAATGAGATTGAAATTAATCAGATCTGTTGTAGTAGTCGTAGAGTGTTCGAGTTAAAATCAGATCAAAATGAGATTGAAATTTACTCGCGTCTCTTACTATATCTGTTATTAAAGGCAGTTAAAATCAGATCAAAATGAGATTGAAATTCTCCTTGTGTAGTTGCACTTGCATCAATATAAGTTAAAATCAGATCAAAATGAGATTGAAATATGTGATGGTGCTGATGGGTTGCATGAACCGATTAGTTAAAATCAGATCAAAATGAGATTGAAATGCAGGTTTATTACCTGCAACAACATTACCAGAAAAGTTAAAATCAGATCAAAATGAGATTGAAATGAACTGGTACCAGTACCACAAATTGGTACCATTTTTTGTTAAAATCAGATCAAAATGAGATTGAAATTATAAATTGTTCCGTCCTGCTGAGTTCACGGATAAAGTTAAAATCAGATCAAAATGAGATTGAAATGCGGGTTTATTACCAGCTACAACATTAGCAGAAGGTTAAAATCAGATCAAAATGAGATTGAAATCTCATAGCCGGTATTGTTGCCAGTGGTGCGTTAACAGGTTAAAATCAGATCAAAATGAGATTGAAATTAAATAAATAAAATGTTTTAGAGGTATATTAGAATGTTAAAATCAGATCAAAATGAGATTGAAATAAATTTACTACTAATAGCCCCATAAACACTGTTAGCGTTAAAATCAGATCAAAATGAGATTGAAATTAATCACTGAAGATTATGTGGACGCCTAGATCTTGTTAAAATCAGATCAAAATGAGATTGAAATCAACACTGTTTATTTGAGGCAATTTCAACCTCTTAATGTTAAAATCAGATCAAAATGAGATTGAAATCTAAGAGTTTCCTTTCACCTATAGCTAAATCAATCGTTAAAATCAGATCAAAATGAGATTGAAATACTAAGTCAAAAATACGTTCAATTGGTAAGCTAGTTAAAATCAGATCAAAATGAGATTGAAATGACCTAATATAGATTTATATACTTTAAAAAACAGTTAAAATCAGATCAAAATGAGATTGAAATCTATCAATAATACCACCATTAGGATCAGCTACCCATGTTAAAATCAGATCAAAATGAGATTGAAATATTAGTAGTGGTAGTGCTGTTGATAGATGTGAAGGTTAAAATCAGATCAAAATGAGATTGAAATGGATTATTCAATAATGTAATGTATAGAACAAGTAGTTAAAATCAGATCAAAATGAGATTGAAATCTAAACTCATATTATTTAATACTTGATCAATTATGTTAAAATCAGATCAAAATGAGATTGAAATCTGAACATGCCTTCATAACAATTTGATACTAATGTGTTAAAATCAGATCAAAATGAGATTGAAATCTGTAACAGTTAACAGAGCAGAAGCAGATGTTCGTTAAAATCAGATCAAAATGAGATTGAAATTTATCAACACTATAATTATTATCATATAATTCAAAGTTAAAATCAGATCAAAATGAGATTGAAATGCTATTGTGGATGTAGTATAAGTATTTTCATTAAATGTTAAAATCAGATCAAAATGAGATTGAAATTACCTATTAGGGCTATTCCTGCTATAGCTACTGCAGTTAAAATCAGATCAAAATGAGATTGAAATCAATAAGGACAAGACACAATTTGCTTAATCATGGTTAAAATCAGATCAAAATGAGATTGAAATGGAGACGTATGAAATAGCTGATGAGGTTGAGGAGATGTTAAAATCAGATCAAAATGAGATTGAAATGCATACAATAAAAGTTTAGGTATGCGTGAAGCAGATAGTTAAAATCAGATCAAAATGAGATTGAAATGCATACAATAAAAGTTTAGGTATGCGTGAAGCAGATAGTTAAAATCAGATCAAAATGAGATTGAAATTACTAAACTATATAAATAGAAGTGATATAAATAGTTAAAATCAGATCAAAATGAGATTGAAATGTATTAATTATTATATCTGTACTATTCGGTACTGTTAAAATCAGATCAAAATGAGATTGAAATTGAGACACGGGATGATATTAATAATACGGATATTATAGTTAAAATCAGATCAAAATGAGATTGAAATTGCAATGAAGTTAAAGTTCTCCCATCACCAATGGTTAAAATCAGATCAAAATGAGATTGAAATAAGACTAATTTAATAGTGCGAAAAAATGCGTTTTTAAGTTAAAATCAGATCAAAATGAGATTGAAATTTTGTTAGTATTCCAAATTTAGCTGCCGTGCTTGTTAAAATCAGATCAAAATGAGATTGAAATTTCATTACTTGGTTAGGTTCTACATTCGGTCCACTAGTTAAAATCAGATCAAAATGAGATTGAAATGTATTCTCATTGAGTTCCCAGTGCTGGTGGCAGCAGGTTAAAATCAGATCAAAATGAGATTGAAATAACAATCATACTAAACATTCATACTATGCAAGGTGTTAAAATCAGATCAAAATGAGATTGAAATTTGATTTACTTGATGCTTTAATGCAATTAAGCAGTCTGGTTAAAATCAGATCAAAATGAGATTGAAATTAAAAATACTAAAAAAAATAGTAAACTTTATATAGGTTAAAATCAGATCAAAATGAGATTGAAATGCCGGCAAACTAGTTAACTTAATGCAACCTCGAAACAGTTAAAATCAGATCAAAATGAGATTGAAATATATATTATTAAGAAGCAAATAATCCCTAAAACAAGTTAAAATCAGATCAAAATGAGATTGAAATTTAAACTTAGAATATTACCAATTTCACATAGACACTGGTTAAAATCAGATCAAAATGAGATTGAAATCGGCTAATGTTGTTGCAGGAAGAAACTCATTATGGTTAAAATCAGATCAAAATGAGATTGAAATATAAGGATTGTGAATCCATATAGATTTCTTTCACGTTAAAATCAGATCAAAATGAGATTGAAATCAGCCAACTAACTTCCGTAGATTATCGGGCATTCTCGTTAAAATCAGATCAAAATGAGATTGAAATATTCCCATAGTTTAATTTTTTTTCAATGTATTCTGGTTAAAATCAGATCAAAATGAGATTGAAATCTAAAATGTTACCCGTTTTAGAGAATGTTTAGTATGTGTTAAAATCAGATCAAAATGAGATTGAAATTCCATATGAGTGTAGACTTCAGCATCACGCACGAATTGTTAAAATCAGATCAAAATGAGATTGAAATCTAAACCAGTAGCTATTCTCTTAATCTCACGGGTTAAAATCAGATCAAAATGAGATTGAAATTCCAATATCCACGATTGTGCGTATCCAATCATATAGTTAAAATCAGATCAAAATGAGATTGAAATTTTGTTGTCGTGTTTGAGCATCCAATTTACTCCACAGGTTAAAATCAGATCAAAATGAGATTGAAATACGCTAAAATTCAGCACTAAAGGTCCAGCACCATTCGTTAAAATCAGATCAAAATGAGATTGAAATTCAGAAATATTTGGGTTTTAGTGTGTACCATCCTGTTAAAATCAGATCAAAATGAGATTGAAATGCGACAACACTATTTTCTCATTGTTATTATTACAGTTAAAATCAGATCAAAATGAGATTGAAATAGATAATGTTGCAACAAGCAGCAGGCAGTGCAGAAGAGTTAAAATCAGATCAAAATGAGATTGAAATCTTTGAACAGTGCCAGTATCAGTATCAGTGTTACCTAGTTAAAATCAGATCAAAATGAGATTGAAATAAATTTACTTTATATAACTTAAAATTATATCCTAGTTAAAATCAGATCAAAATGAGATTGAAATCCATGAAGACATGGCATACGATGGAGGATGAGCGGTTAAAATCAGATCAAAATGAGATTGAAATCGTGGTTTAGAATTTCTCCCAGCAACACACACACCAGTTAAAATCAGATCAAAATGAGATTGAAATCAGTATGGTGGAGGATTGTGAAAAAGATGAACATGTTAAAATCAGATCAAAATGAGATTGAAATAAGCAAAACCCAGACTTGGATGTTTTCACGCAGGTTAAAATCAGATCAAAATGAGATTGAAATGTACCAGTATGCCAATTTCAACGGGGTGGTTTATGGTTAAAATCAGATCAAAATGAGATTGAAATGACAAAATAATTGAAAACCTCTAAAGGGGGAACGCGTTAAAATCAGATCAAAATGAGATTGAAATCAAATCTCATAAAGGCTGGCATCGTGGTGGAGAAGGTTAAAATCAGATCAAAATGAGATTGAAATACAGGCAATGATTTCAGCTTTGAAATAAAAACTAGTTAAAATCAGATCAAAATGAGATTGAAATGTACTGTACAAAATACTGGGCGCTGGAGAAACAGGTTAAAATCAGATCAAAATGAGATTGAAATCGCCTGGGTACCGCAAATCAGTCGCGTAAAAACTCGTTAAAATCAGATCAAAATGAGATTGAAATCTGAACAAACTATGTTCACAACAGCATTCGCCTCAAGTTAAAATCAGATCAAAATGAGATTGAAATATTGGGGTGACGGGACAACAACACCTTATTCTGGTAGTTAAAATCAGATCAAAATGAGATTGAAATGAAACAGTATGAAAATTTAAAACTTGAATTCAGTGGTTAAAATCAGATCAAAATGAGATTGAAATGATCTTACAAGTATTGAATGTTTTGAGGAGTCCTGTTAAAATCAGATCAAAATGAGATTGAAATTAATTTCTCAAAATACTTATACTGGTAGACATTATCAAGTTAAAATCAGATCAAAATGAGATTGAATTGATTTAAATGTTAATTATAAGGTTATGTATACGAGTTAAAATCAGATCAAAATGAGATTGAAATGATTTCAATTCTAAAACTTTTTTTAATTTTGGATGGAGTTAAAATCAGATCAAAATGAGATTGAAATATCTCTTAATCATCTAATTCCTCCTCAGAAGTTTCTGGGTTAAAATCAGATCAAAATGAGATTGAAATTGATCTTAGGATTCTCAATATTATAAAATAAAGTTAAAATCAGATCAAAATGAGATTGAAATACAATTAGAAAACATATTTAGAGGTGTTTTTTGTAGTTAAAATCAGATCAAAATGAGATTGAAATCTGGTAAACTTGTTAAACCCGTGCAACCGTAAAACAGTTAAAATCAGATCAAAATGAGATTGAAATTCTTTTGCTTCTCCTTCAAGTTTAAGAGTGTTAATTGTTAAAATCAGATCAAAATGAGATTGAAATGGTGTTGAGCATCAGGCTTATTTGGATACTAATGTGCGTTAAAATCAGATCAAAATGAGATTGAAATGGTGAACCCTATTAACATCATTTTGCTGGTGGGTGTGTTAAAATCAGATCAAAATGAGATTGAAATTCATTCATCTTATTCAACTCCCGCAAACAATTAAAAAGTTAAAATCAGATCAAAATGAGATTGAAATAAATCATTGGCAATCAAGCATTGTTTTCCAGTCCAAGTTAAAATCAGATCAAAATGAGATTGAAATCCATCATTTATTTTTTTTATATTTACAATATTAGAGAGCTTCTATAAACTTAATTTTAACATATATTGATGTGATGTTTTGTTATTATTTTCATTTTTTTTATTGGAAAATTCGCATATTTTGTCTTTTTAAGGCTAATTTCATCGCTATT
>JAITGU010000070.1 GCA_031280375.1 Candidatus Methanovirga procula
ATATGAAAGCCTTTGTTTAAATTGTTTTGTTCGTGGAATTAAGCAATATAAAAAAATCGGGAATAAATGTAAGTGGGGTGCTGAAGTAATGTCTTTAAATCAATTTAAAGAAAAATCATCACTATAAAATAAACCAAACCTTGTATTTTTATCTAACTTATCACCCTGTACTTATTAAATTGAGGATGGGTCACAGTTGACCTGTCATGAAAATTTTCTTCATTCAAACATAATCAATTCTTTTGAAAATTTTCCACTTTTTTTTTGAAAAAATGATTTTTTTCATGTGTTTTTTGAGTTTGTACACTCAGTAGTTCGCAAAGTAAAAAATTATATATTGTGGGTTGTAATATTTAAGTTTATGCCAACAAAAAACAACCCACATAAAGTATTATTGAATGATGATGTATTAAACTTTTCGGTGTGTCAGATTAAGAATTTGTTAAATTTGGATTCAGCTCCTAATTCAATATATAGTGATAAAACTATTATTTATACGGCTCTGTCAAAAATCCTTGTGATAACAATTGTTATGTGGAGAAAAATATCTTAATGAAAAATTGATAAACCCCCCTCAAAATCGATGAAAACATAATATCCAACAAATCTGAATATTCTTACAGTATAAGTCTATCACCATAATTTTCGACAGTGCCTTTATACACATTTTTAATGCTACTGCTTCTCAAAATAGTATTAATCAGGTCAGTAACCTTTCTATTGATGTTCCTTCGGAATGAACAATTAGATATAGGCTTCGTAATGTGGATTTAAATCAAATTCAACGCGTTTAAATGATCAATTGAACATTCATGCGAATAAAACCATACAGAGAAAAACTAATTACTTTTGCTATTGATTACCTCAACATCTCATATTTATGGTGAGGGAAAAAATGGATGGTGACACTATAAAAACTAAACCCAAGCATGGAAATAGTCGATTTTTTGTTTTATGCTTTCATTATATGTGTATATTAAGAAATAAACATTATACTTTAGCTGTGAAATATATTAGAAGAGGAGATAGTTTAAGAGACACTGTAGACTTCTTAATAAATGAAATTCAGAATAATGGGTTTAAAGTTAAGGGACTTTTACCTTGATAGGGAATTTTACACAGTAAAAGTTATAGATTATCTCCAAAATAGAGAATATACCTTTATATTATGCCTTGTGTGAAGAAAGGATCATACTGGAGGATATACGAAATACTTTTCAAATGCGAAAAGCTACAGTCTACCAACTACACTATGCGTTCAAAAAAAAAGAAGTTTACTTTTCAAGTTAATGTGGTGGTTAAGTATTCTAAGGGGTAAATAATGGTCGAAATGGAATAGAATATTTTGCATATGCAGTGTATAATATGGATTATTCCAGTGAAAATATACATTTAAAGAATATAGAAAACGTTTTGGATATAAAATCCAGCTATCGACTAAATGAACCAAGCACGAATACGCACAAGCACAAAAAATCCAGTATTGAGACTATTATATGTGGGATTAAGTTTTTTGTTAGTTAATATTTGAATTTATATCAAAATGGACCAATGTCTCAGCAGTCCACGGCAAGGTGGTCGCCAACCAGTATCTTGGACATTCAAAGCAATGTTAAAACAGATCAATCGAATAACAGAAGAAAAATTAGGATTTAGTAGCTATATAACAATTTTATAAAATTAACAGCTTCATGAAAAATTTCTTAAAAATGTCTGTAAAAACCATGGAAATTAAACTAATAAACTTAAAATACACAACAATCTAAAACAATTACAAGCACAGAATAAAAATATTGATAAAAAAAAGGAATAAAACACAAAAAATATAAAAACACAAAAACACTTTACGAACTACTGATAATATAGAATGAAAAGTAGTGTCATGACATGAGTATTTTTCTCACAAATTCTTCATATATAATGTTTTGATAATTTCTCATCAGCATCTCCTTTAGTAAAATTCCAACTTATTTTACAATCATTTTCATTTCTATAATCACAAAATACCTCAATTTCATTAATAAGCGAATTTTACTCCCAATTCTTCTTTTAGTGTACATAATATCCATTACATTAATTTCTATCTCTGTGATATTAAGCCAACTGGCATGTTTTGGAGTGTAATTAAATTCCAATTTTTATTCAATATTCGTTCAGCCTCATCTTCATCAAAATTATCAGTAATAGATTTCTTAAAATGAGTATTTAAGTTATAGCAAAATCATAGATTTTGCTTACCATCCAAATCAAAGATTTGGATAATATCTAATACAATTATCAGTTTATGAGCATCAGTGAAGACTTCATCGGCTAAATATTTGATATATTCTGCGAATATCTTTCTTGGTTCTTCTGTCTGTAACCGTGACATCTCTTTTACCGTCTTTAAAATTACTGAAAATCCTATGGATTTTCATAATTACAAAAATTGCAAAGCAATTTTTGGTAATCAACAGCAACAAAAATATTCGCTTTACCGTTTCTTTTATATTCATAGTCATACCTTTCGGGACTGCCTATTTTCATTGGAATACTTTTTCTATTATCCTCAAGAAGTTGTTTAGGTTTTTCATCCAGACAAACAACTGGATATTTAGGATCATAATCTTTAGCATACAAATCCAGAATATTATACATTCTATCTCTATATTCTTCATCTATTTCTTTTATACACCACATTCTATTTTAGTCCATGGCTTAGTGTTCGTTTTTTTAAAACAAGTCTAACAGTTCCACGACTTAAAGCTTAAACCTTTTTTACCTTTAAGAGTTTCTGCTATAAGATTAATAGTCCATCTTTTTCTTCCTTCTGGAGGATCAGTGCAAGCTAATGCAACTATATTCTGCTTCTTGTTTATCACTATATTTTTTAGGCATGAGGGAACGAGGATTGTCATATAATGCTCTCTTCAATCCACCTTCCAAATATCTTTTTTTAATCTTTCTAACAGTATCACGATGAATTTCTAAATCTTCAGCGATATTTTTAATTTTCAATCATTTATTAAACTTGTAAAAGGACATTTAGCTCGCATTATTTCTCTTGCATTTCTCATGCCTTTCTTTTTAAATATCTTTTAAGAATCTGATTTCATTATCTGTTAGTTCGATTTTTATAAGCTTTCATACATATATTATGAAAATTCAACTATATAAAATATACAGATAAATATTTATGCTGTGACACTAGTTCTCTTTAGTTATAAAATCCTTGATTTTATAGTTTATAAAAACCTTTTAAAACATTGAATTAGAAAATTTCATTAAATTTCTTTCAAAAATAGCGAAAACTTTGTTTTCTAAGTTTCTTGCTCTGCTTGAAACAAACGAAAAATCAGAGATTTTTCTAAATTCTCATGCTTCGCTTGAGAATAAACAGAGACTTCGTCTCCTAAGTTGTCTTCGACCAACGAAAACTTCGTTTTCTAAGTTTTTCACTTTGTTCAAAACAACGGGAATTCCATTCCATAAGTTCCTCACTCTGCTCGAAACAACAGGAATTTCATTCCCTAAGTTCCTCACTTTGTTCGGAACCAAAGATTATTTAACCTTTTAAATCTTCGATTTAAAAAATTTAAAAACTTTTCCAAAATGACTATACTTATCAACATGATTTTATTTAAACCTCAATAATTTTAATTTTAAAAATATTTATTAATAATATTTAATAAAATATATAATATATTTTTTTCTAAAATTTTAATTTAAAGTATGGAAATTATTAATTAGCTATCTAATAAAAACATATTATATCTCTCTAAAAACAGATTTTTATAGAAAAAATAAAGTTTAGTGATTAAATGAAATTTTCAAAAATGATTCCTCTTGCAATAGTATTACTCATTTTATTATTTGGATTTAATTTGTGGTATGTGACTCAACATAGTTTAATCGAGCCAGTTGGTAGATTAACTGTTAATAAGTTAGGAAATCCAGATATGTTTCCTGGTCATGGAAGTAGTCAAATTATTGGATCATATGCTGCAAAAACAGGAACAAAATGTGTTTTAGTGGTTCATTATCGTGGAGGAACTAACTATGTAAGGTTTCATGAAGAAGATGAAGAGATATTGGCTCCAGATGGAGTATTTGTAATAGAATTAACCTATGTTGATCCAGGTGAGTATACAACAACTGTTGACTGGGTAGGAGATGTTATTCCAGCTATTCTATTTGGTGTTCCAGAAAATAAATATAAATATTTGGCAGATGGGATTACTTTTAATAGTTTAGATGATGCATTAAAGTATGTTAGTGATTTAGTGAAGAGTAGAGGTCAAGAAGGACCAATACCAATGTTTTATCATGGAACATCAAGAGAAGAAAACCCATATTTAAATCCTGGTTGCGGATTCCCTCTTTTTGTTCAAATAGCGTGGAAAGAATATGGTAGACTTGGTGCATACTACTATACTTTCAAAGGTTTGCTATGGCCCTATGTTTCAAATAGACTCTATCCATACCAAATAAGCCATTATTCCAGTTTAAACGATTTATATAACAATGATAAATTAAACTACGAATCTATAACATCATATAAAAATAATAGCAACTCAAACTCACTAAGCCCAAGCTATTACAGAAACTCAAATAGTGATAAGAAAACATTGAATTTCAATCATGTTTCATTAAATTAAGCTTACTATGGCAAAAATATTTGTTTTAAGAATATTCCTGCTATTGAAGTCAATACACCAGTCATTAACAATCTTAACCAGTATTGATCTCTTTCTATCGCACTTAATCTCACAGCTTGATCATTTTTTATTTCAGTCAACTTTGTATTCATATGTTTAAGATGATTATTCTTAATACCATCCAAATCAGCTTCTAAGCCCACAATTTTACTATTTAAATCAGCTTCTAAACCATCAATTCTATTGTTTATACTTTTTTTCAACTCTTTAAATTCTTCATCAATTCTACCAAACTTTTTATCCATATTATCAAATTTTTCATCAATTCTACCAAATTTTGCATCGAATTTAGCATTTTGATTATCAAACTTTTCCTCAAGAAATTTAATCAAAAAATCATTGCTATTATTATTTTCATCAGCTACTGTACTCATTTTTCCACTCCAATATATTATTTTAGGCATTAATATAATCTTAAACCTCAGCAGAAAGATAAAATAATCCACACAAATTATCTCTTTCTTTTATTTCATACATATCATTAATACTGTTCGTTCATACATAATACTGTACTTCAAAAAACAACACCTATAGTTATATATTTTATATTTTATTTCATATTCACTTAAATTTTACTTTTTTTAATAAAGTGATAATATAACAAATACTAATTTATTTCATATACATTACTATTATTAATGTATCTTATCATATAATAGTAATAAAATAGTTTACTTATTATAGTATATAAATATTACTAAAAAACAAATAATTATTATAAAACATTAATAAAAAACAGGGAAAATTTGACATGAAACTATTGTCATGACAAATTTATTTTTGTGCATTAATTGATTTTTACACATAATGTTTTGATAGTTTCTCATCGGCTACCTCTTTAGTAAGTTTCCAAGTTATTTTGCTCTTTTTTTCATTCCTATAATCACAAAAAGCCTTAGTTTCACTAATTAACAAATTTTTATTCCCAATTCTTCTTTTAGTACACATAATATCCATTACATTAATCTCTATCTCTGAGATATTAAGCCAACTGGCATGTTTTGGAGTGTAATTAAATTCCAATTTTTATTCAATATTCGTTCAGCCTCCTCCCTCAAAATTATCGGTGATTGATTTTTTAAAATGTGTGTTTAAGTTATAGCAAAATCATAGACTTTGCTTACCATCCAAATCAAAGATTTGGATAATATCTAATACAATTATTAGTCTATGAGCATCAGAAAAGACTTCATCGACTATAATATTTAATATATTCTGCGAAATCTTTTTTTGATAAGACTTATAAATTATGAAACTCCATATTAACCTAATGTTGTGATAGTATATAAATGTGCCAATTATTCACACCTTCCATTGTGGTTTTAATTGAGTATTAGGGACTTTTTACAGGTTTATATGGTATAAAGTGATAATTATGAATAATACAGAGAATTTCTATTAACCTCAGGAAATTCTCTATGATACACTATAATTTTATTATCTTATAAATGTTTCGATTTTATTCTCATCTTATAGCCTATCTAATACATCCTCTAAAAT
>JAITGU010000090.1 GCA_031280375.1 Candidatus Methanovirga procula
TATTTTATTAAAATTTTTACTTATAATTTTTTTAATTTGTAGAATATCTTTAATTAAATTTGTGATGATTTCTTCAGATTTTCCTATTTTCACATCCACTAAATCTGGATTATAATCTGATCAAAATTAAAATTTCACTATGATTTCTACAGAACCAAAATCATAACTCCTGAATATTTCAATTAACAATATTATAACTAATAATATTATAGCCAATAATATTCTAATTAACAATTTAATCAATAACATTCAGATGATTACTAATATCAGATAATAAAACTTCTCTTGGTCTATCAATATTATCGACATCCGTTGAACAAACACCAATTTGATATTCCTTATCCATCAACAATGAATTTAAATTCAAGTTTAAACAGACTCTGTTTACACAATCCAAAATTAAATTTTTATCAATATCAACTACAAAAGATTTTAAATCTATCAATCCTGTTCCCTTCATTTTAACATAACTCTCTTTTAAAGTCAATATTTTAAAAAAAACATTAATAGAATCCGTATTAAATATTTTTGTATACTCTCTATTATGAAAAAAGTGTTTAGATATTCCAATATAATCTAAATTCTGAATTTTTTCAATATCTACTCCAATACTCTTATCTGAGACTCCAATTAACACCAAATCACCACTATGAGAAATATTAAAATGAATGTTAGGATGACTAAGCAAAAAAGGTTTGCCATTACCATCAATAGAAATTATATAATCTTCAATTGAAAGTTTAGCAAGAATATATCTTAATAATATTCTTCCTCCACCAGAAAGATATTTATCTTTATTGAAAAGATATTTTTTATCAAGTACTTCAAGATACTCTTTAGATAAATAATTTTTCATGATAGTCCTATTAAAAGAAGATATGTTCAAATAGTTAAAAAACATCATAGTAATATATTTTATCCATTTTAACATATATACTAAATAATATCCTGATTAAAAATTTACAAACCAATTATTAAATATAAAACTTCTTAAAAAATATATGTAATAATATTATTAAATACTAATAGCTGGATTTAATACTATGATAAGATATTATAACTAATTTAATTCATTGATTTAATAATTAGAAAATAATTATCAATATTAATAAAAAAAATTATTAAAAATAATTAAAAAAAAAATTAATAAATAACATGTGTTTAAAATGAAAATTACAATTTTCAATGGAAAAGAATGTGATAAAAAGAAATGCACAGCATTTAAAATGGAAAAATTGCAGAAAGCTAAAATAATATATTATTTAAATCAAATTCCAAAAGGAGCTCTTGTTTTAAATCCATATTCCATAAAAGCAGTTTCTATTGAAGATAAAAATATGGTCAATAAGAAAGGAATAGTAGGTTTGGATTGTTCTTGGAATAATATTTCTTCATCATCGGTTATTTTTAAATTAAGCAAATATCATAGGTCTCTTCCTTTTTTAATAGCTTCAAATCCTGTTAATTATGGCAAACATTGTAAACTTTCAACTGTTGAGGCAATAGCCGCTACATTATACATAACAAATTTTAAAAAAGAAGCTGAAGATATTCTTTCTGGTTTTAAATGGGGGCATACATTCATTGAACTAAATTTAGAACTTCTTGAAGCATATGGTGATGCTAAAAATAGTGAAGAAGTTGTAACCATTCAAAACGATTTTTTAAATCAAAACAAATAATTGTTTTATAATGAATTTTTCTATAATTAAAATAATAAAAACAATCATTTTTATTTTAAATTAATTATTTTGAATTTATTTAATTTTAAATTAAAAATACTTTAGAAATATTTATGAATTCATTATAATCCTTGCAACATAATAAAAATAATCATCTAAAACAATTTATTTAAACTGAAGAAAATTCTACTTAACTTGGAAGTTTCAAATGTTTAACACATTCTTTTAAACCTTCCTTTATTGTACAATTTAATTCAACACCTTTAATTCCTAATTTTCTAAGTTCAATGTATGGCTCTTTTCCAATTTTTGAACATAAAACCGCTTTACAATCCGAAACAATATCTATAGATGATTTCCATCTTTCTGTGTGTTCAAATATGTTCACATCTCTCTTTTTTCTAAATTCATCAAACTCAAAATTATCAGAATTTAAATCAAAAATAAAAATGATCGTGCATCCCCAAAATGGAGATCTATCTCTTTACCATCAGTAGAAGCAACAGCTATTTTCATTAAATCACCAGATATTTATAATACATTCACAATACAAGTTCAATCAAGACCAAAATCATAACATTACAACCTATTGTATTTTAGTCAATCCTATTCTATATTTCATCAATTCTATATCCATTTCTATATCAATCCTATTCAATAATATAATTCTAAACTAAAATATTAAAGAAGGATTTAAACTTACTTTCCAGATGATTCAAATAAAGATTCATCAAAGCTTTGAGGATCAAATGATAATTCTTTATCTCCAACTTTATATCCTTCATCATCATAATAAAAATCAAGAATCATATTTGTTATGGCATCAACAAATTCTATTCCTCCATTGTAACCTATAAATTTTATTCTTTGGGTTCCAATTCTATCAAATATTGGAAATCCAATTCTAAATAATGGAATATTAAACTTACTTGCAATTGATGCTCCATAAGCATTCCCTATAAGCAAATCAACAGGATTACTTTTTAAAACTTTTTCAAAATCGAAAAGATCTTTATTTTCAAGAACTATTGGTTTATAACCAATATCATTGACCAATTCATTTAAATCTTCCCTAAATCTTGGACTTTCAGTTCCAACACAAAGAACTTTAGGTATCATACCCATCTCATAGGTAAATCTTGCAATAGCTATTACCACATCAACATCACCAAAAATAGCTACCTTTCTTCTATAATTATAAGCATGAGCATCCACTAAAACATCACTAAGCCTACCACGATCCCTTATAATTTTTTCTGGAATATCAACACTCATAACCTTAGATAGATTCTTAATAAAAATATCTGTGTTTCTAATTCCAACAGGCATAGTCTCTGAAATTGATTTAACAGAAAGATTTTTTTCAAGATATTTGGCTCCAGAGTCATTGTGTTTTGTTATGGAAATCGTAGCTTTACTATTGGCTGTGTCTCTAAGTTCATCTAAACTTGTTCCAAATTTATGGAGTTTTAATGTTTCTTCATTTAAAGGAGCATCAAGATTTTCTGAAGTGTCAGTTAATAAAATAGGTTCAACATCAAATCTTTTCATTATATCTTTAATTTCAGCTATGTTTGATGGTGAAAGATTACCTAAAATTATGTTTATTTTATTGTTCGGCACTGATTTTTGACAGTCTCCTAATTCTCTTGTAAAGTATTTGACTAATGATAAAATAGCTTTATCATAACCTTCAACATGTGACCCAGCATAACTTGGTGTTGGGATAGATACCATTACAGGCAAGTTTTTACTAATATTAGCTTCTTCAAATTTTTTAATTATCCCACCAACATCATCTCCAATAGTTTCAGTTAAACAACTACTCATAACCCCAATAATATCTGGATTTTGTTTTTCTGAAATATTTTTAAGAGCTTTCAAAAGGTTTGGTTCTCCTCCATAAATGACAGTTTTTTCACTTAAAGATGTTGATGCAACTTCAATAGGTTCTCTATAATGTCTAATTAATTGAAATCTCATATACGTTGCACATCCTTGAGAGCCATGAATCAGTGGCATCGCATTTTTCACACCCATCATTGCTTGAACAGCTCCCATTGGTTGACACATTCTTGTAGGATTTACAACTGCAAACTCTTTATTAAAATCTTCAGATCTTGAACATTCTCCAATTTCATTTTCTTTAATTTTAGTCATAAATTCACCTTTAACCATTCTATCAAGGTTATACTTTCCATTAACTAATCATTATATTAAATATTTTTAAATTGATTTTAATTCCTGGATTTCATTTTTAATTATTTAAAATATATTATTTTTTTGTAAATATGATTATTAAAATTAATTTAATAGAATAAACTTGTTAATACTAATTAATTTATATTTTAAGATTAAATTATTGATTTTTTTTTATCAGTTAAATTACAAAAAGTTACTTGGAGTAGTTGAAAATGAAAAAATAAATTCGCAAATTACTATAATTATAATTTTATTAAATAAATATTATCAAATAATTATTATAGAATATTAAATAACCATATAAATCAAACAACCATTTATCTATTAAATATTAGGTTTTAAGATCACTTTTCACCACATCCCAAACTGTAGTTGATATCGCTGCATCAACCTCTCTTGCAAATTCTAAAAATCCCTTAAATCCCGCAAATGCAGATATTCTATCGTGATTAAAATCACAAAATCCAATTTTAAGCTTCAATGCAATGTATTTTTCTTTAGCTCCAGAAATAAGTAAATCAGGTTTATATTTCTTTAAAAGTTTCATTAATTCAGTGGAATTAGCATCATCAACCACAACTGTGCCAACTTTCACAGTTTCCATTATTCTTTCATAATCTTCCTTCATACCATTTTTAGTTCCAGACAATACAACTTCCATACCTAACTCTTCAAACGCCCGAACTAAAGACCAGGATTTATTACCTCCAGCATACAAAGCAACAATTTTACCTTTTAAACGATCCTTATATTCTTTCAATTCCCCGTCAAGATTTTTAGTCATATTCTCTATTAAGATACCAGCTCTTACTTTCATCTCATCATCATCAAAAAACTCAACAATATCTGTTATCGAATTTATTGTGCTTGAAATTCCAAAGAAGTTAACCTTTAAAGAAGGAGTACCATACTTCTTCTCCATTTTTTTAGCTAAATAATTGGAAGATTTTTGACATTGAACAATGTTTAATTTTCCATAGTGAGCTTTAGCAATGTCTTCAACTTTAGAGTCTCCTGTAATAGCTGTTATGATGTTCAAACCCAAATAATCTAAAAGTGGTCTAATACCCCATAAGTCACCTGCAACATTAAATTCTCCAACGATGTTAACATCATATTTAGTTGGATTCTCATAGGTAGATGTTCCTATTACATAGTCTAAGAGTGCATCGCATCCAATCCAATGCCCTTTAGTTTTGTTATGGTTTTGAAATCCTTCAGATTCCACAGGTATTACTCTACAGCCAGTCACCTTTTCTGCTTGCCTACACACACTTTTTATATCATCACCAATTACACCCGAAACACAGGTGGCATAAACAAAAATAGCTCCTGGATCATGTAGCTTATATAAATCCATTATTGAATCATACAATTTTCTCTCTCCACCAAAGACAATATCTTTTTCATTTAAGTCAGATGAACATCCTTGCTTATATAATTTAGATCCTGAAGATTTACTGCCCCTTATATCCCACGTGCATGAAGCACAACCAATGGGACCGTGAACAAGATGTAATGCATCCGTTATTGGCATTAGAACAATTCTTGCTCCACCAAAAACACAGGTTCTTTGTGTCACTGTTCCAGGGACTCCTGGAGTATCACATTGAGGAAGAGATAAGTTTCCTGACTTAACACACATATGACTTTCACGAGACTTGAAAGTATCTATAATTGGCTTAGCTATTGAATTAGTTGAGTCTTGTTTTATAATATTATTTTTTCTAACTACACATTCTTCTTTCATATTTTCACTTCCTATTATGTTTTTATTAATTAAATTATTAAATATAATCAAGTAATTAGTTAATAAATAATTAATCAACATTAAATAGATATTATAAGAAAAAAATAAATAATACAATGATAAAAATAAAAGAATGCAGGAATAAAAGAAATAATAATAAGAATACAAAATAGTAATAATTCAGAAATGTAATAATTCAAAAATAGCAATATTAATAATTAGAATAAATAAAAAAATAGTGAAATCAGCGAAAGTATAGAAAATAAATAGTTAAAATAAATAATGGATATTTATTTAATATTTTTATTTAATATTTTCCACCTTTAAATAATGGATATTTATTTAATATTTTTATTTAATATTTTCCATCTTTAAATAATGGATATTTATTTAATATTTTTATTTAATATTTTCCATCTTTAAATAATGGATATTTATTTAATATTTTTATTTAATATTTTCCATCTTTTTTGCCGTAAACTATATCATCAACCCAAGAAATAGCTGCAGCAACAGTTGGAAATCCTATTGTACTTGTAGTGATAATTAAAGAATGGTAAATTTCATCTTCTGTAGCTCCAGCTGCAAGAGCTCTTCTTGTATGGCTATGAACAGCACCTTCAGATCTAATAGCTGCAGCAGCCACTAACTTTAAAAGGTGTGCTGTCTTAGTATCAACAGGACCATGATCTTTACTTATTCTTCCAAGTTCTTCTAAAACATTTCCATATTCTGCAAATCTTTCTCTTAAGCTCTTATAAAATTTTGGTGTATTTTCCATTTTTTTAACTCCCTAATTAAGTTTATTAAATACATATTCACATAATTTAAATCAACAACTTAATTTTTGATAAAATGCTCTTTTAATAAACACTGTATTTAATATGAATAATTTAATCTTTTATAATAATATGAATAATTTAATCTTTTATAATCATATTCAATTTAATTATTATAATATTTAAATTTTTATAATTTTATTTAATATTAATAATATTTTGTAACAATTATTTATGCAATCATTTTATTACACTTTTTATAAACAATTATTAATTATTATTAAATTAAAAAAAAATATTTAATTGAAAATATAAAATTAAAAATATTTAATTAAAATTGAAGATAATTAATTGATAATTAAAAATTGAAATGGATTTACAGATACACCAAGACCATAATAATTCTTTTATTTAAATTTTAAACACTATTTCTAATTACTATTTTCTAATATTATTCTAAATTTTATCCATAATAAGATATTCCTAATCATTATTTCTAAATTTTTAACTACTTCCTCCTTACTATTTTTTAACTATTCCTTAATATTATTCTTAGCTCTAATTAACTATCTCAGCATTTCTTAAACCTTGTATTAAATTTTCAATGATTTTTGTTCTTATAGTTCCACATTTAGGGTTCTCTGGGTACTCACAATCTTTCGATGGATATTTCCAACAAGTTTTTCTACCAACTGCTTTAATTCTCATAATACTATACCTCTTAAGGAAGCTGGTATACTTTCATATTCAATACAATATTATGAAATAACCTAATCCAGGAATCGCACCCAGACAAAATACATACTATGTAGGTTGAATATTAAACACCCAATCATTACCTAACTTACTGTTGAAGCTTCCAATGCTTTTTTTCATAATATTTTGCTAAGATTTCATTGGTTATCATCTCTGCAACACGTTTAGCACCGCGATATCCTACAATTGGTTGTGAATGGTATCCCACTCTGTCATAAACTGGAAATCCAAAACGCACTAATGGGATTCCTGTATCATAATTTATGAATCTGGCTTCACTTGAACCTAATATTAACTCTACCTCATTATCTTTATCTTTTACATAATCTTCTACTACTTTCAAATCTCCTTCTGTGATTACATCTATGCTTTGATGTTTACTTATACTTTCAATATCTGTTGGGAATGTTTTTTCATCTGATCCTGTGGTTACCATTACAACTTCCATTCCTAACTCTATTACAAAAGATGTTAATCCTGTTACAAGTGTAGGATCACCAAATATTACTAATTTTCTTCCTGCTAAGTACCTTGCACTTACATCAGCCATTAAATCTAATGTTAAACCTCTTTCTGTCATTAGAGTATCAATAGTATCATATCCAGTTAACTTATTAACAGTCTTAAGAAACTCATCAGTTCCTTTAATACCAATTGGAGGTAAATTATCTGTTACAGCAGGGACCTTATGTGTCTGTTCTAATGTTTCAGCTCCTGTTTTAGCATATTTAGCTATGCTTACAGTTCCTTTACTTGAGGATATATTTTTTATTTCATCAACTGCAGTTCCTCCTTTCCCAAAATATGGATCTTCTTGTTTCTTTGGGTTTAAGGGAGAGTTAAATGTTTCTGAAATGTCTGTTAGCATTGTGTAAGGAACATACATTGTGTCCAAGATATGTTTTATTTCATTAACATCCCCAGGATTCAATAACCCAGGTATGATATTAATTTTTTCATTATCATTTTCAATATTTTCATTAACAGTGGATAAATTTTTAATCAATGCATCAATAGCTCTATCATAACCTGTGAAATGGCTACCTGCAAAAGAAGGAGTATTAATAGGTATAATTTCTGTACCATCACATCCTAAATCTTTTAATTCTTGTTTGTTTGAGTCTACAAATCCATATACATCATCCCCAATAATCTCTGAACTACATGTTGTTACAACACCTATAAGTTCAGGATTTTGTCTTTGTATTATGGTTTTAAGGCTTATATTTAGGTTTTTTCCCCCTCCAAAAACAGCCGTTGATTCATGAAAGCTACTAACAGCTATTTCAATTGGTTCACGGAAATGTCTTGCAAGATGATACCTTACAAAAGTACTACAACCTTGGGACCCTTGTACCAATGGTATTCCGTGATTTATTCCAAGAACAGCCCACATTGCTCCCATTGGCATACATGTCACAAGTGGATCTATAATTACTTGTCTGTCTCTTTTGCATACATTAACACTCATTTTATTCACTTCCAAACTCCAACAACTTCCATACAGGAGCATTAATATTATTATATATATCTTTAGCTAAGTTGAGAAATCCTTCATATCCTATGTAAGGTCCATTCTCATAACTATGTATTTGTATTGCAGGTATTCCATATTTATAAACCAAATATTTCTCTTTAATACCAGCAAGGATCAAATCAGGTTTATTAGTTAAGATTAATTCTTCTAACTCCAAACTGTTAGGATCATCCAAAATAGTTGTTCCATCTTTAACTCTTGCTTTCATTTTATCGTATCCATCTGAATGTTCAAACTGTGATGCAACAGCAATAATATCCAGACCTAACTCTTTCTCTAAAGGAATAGATAAATGCCAGCTTTTCGGTCCTCCTGAAAAAATATAAACCTTTTTACCAGTTAACTGTTCCTTATACCATTCTAATTCTTCTTTAACTTCTCCATGATATTTTTCAATGACAGCCTCAGCCTCTTCCTCTAAACCAAAATGTCTACCTAACATACGCAAATTATCACTACAATAATCAGTACTAAAGAAATCAACCTTTTTATAAGGAACATCATATCTTTCCTCTATTAAATCAGCTATATAAGTTGCAGATCTCTGACATCTAACAAGATTCAATTTAGATCTATGCATCCAGCATAGTTCGCCATGACTCGCATCACCACTAAACCGTGACAAAATATTTAATCCCATTTCAGTTAAATATTTTTCAATAACCCACAAATCACCATCTATGTTATACTCACCAATTAAACAAATATCGTATTCTGTAGTCTTAGGCGGTTCTTTTGTACCAACTAAACGATCAAAAACAGCATCGTTTGTTATATGATGACCTTTTGATTGAGACACCCCCGAAAAACCAGGTGTGTTGAAAGCTACAACATCCTTACCTAATTCTTCAGTCATTTCTTTACAAACAGCATCAACATCATCACCTATTAATCCTGTGGTACATGTACTATTAACATAAATAGCTGAAGCAAAAGGATAATCTTTATTAGCCTCAATAATAGCTTCTTTTAATTTTCTTGTTCCTCCAAAAACAATGTTAGCTTCCTTCAAATCTGTTCCAAAACTATATTTTAAATTGAAGTTATCAATTGGGAATGTTTTCCCATTTGGAAGTTGTGGTTGTGAAGGATATCTTTTTGTTCCTGTGGTGTAATATTGACATCCTACTGGACTGTGTACAAGACCTATTACATCTTTTATAGCTCCAGTGATAACCCCTTTACCGCCTGCAAGAGCACATCCACGTTCAGTCATACATCCTGGTATTGTGGATTTGTTACAATCTATTTCACAGTTATGTTCATCTTTAACATAAATGTGTTTTTCTCTTTCAGGTATCTCTTTATCTACATCAAATAATTTAAAAGGCATATAGATCTCCTACTCCATTATTAAATATAACTTATTAAATATCATTATTCAACCCCATCCTAATTAAAATAGAATCAACTTCTTCAGCTGTCCATGTTAAACTATAGATTTTAATCCTCTATCTTTATTTCTTACTCTAATAGAATCTTCAATAGGACAAACAAAAATCTTCCCGTCCCCAATGTTTCCAGTACTGTTGACTTTCATTATTGCTTCAACTATCAAGCTTACATCTTCATCAGGAACTACAATGAATAATAATCTTTTGGGAATATAATCCATTTGACCTGGTTGTTTTTGTAATTCTTGATTATCTATTACAGTTTTTACTTCATTCAATATAGATTTTTGTTTTCCTCTACCAAAAACACTTAAAGCTGTTAGAGCAGGATGCCCTAAAACATCTAAAACTTCTTTAGTTTTATTTATCATAGACGGTCTAATTATTGCTATAATCTCCTTCATATTTTACCTCCTACCCACTTCAGAATGTTTACATCTTATCCAATTTAGATTGAAGTTTACTTTTTATCCAAAGATTGAATGTTCTCATATCAATTATAATCCTTCAGATTTAGTTCTAACAGTGTATACTTTTTCAACAGAACTTACAAAAATCTTTCCATCACCAAAATTACCAGTGAAAGCTGATTCAGCAAGAACATCAACGATTGAATCTACTTTCTCATCTTCTACAACCAACATTATCATTCTTTTATGTAGTTCATCATAATGAATATCATTATGATGGATTCCTTTTTGTTTACCTCTTCCAACCACATCAATTTTAGTTAATGCAACATGACCAGCATTTTCAAGTGCATCAACAGTTTTTTCTATCTTTTCAGGTCTAACTATTGCACGAATCATTTTCATATAATCACTTAAACTTAAAAACCTAAATCTAATCTAAATTAGGAATTTAATCTAAAATTCCGAAATCAACAACCAATTCTTCTAACTCGTCCATCTGTAATGGTTCAGGAATAACAAAATTATCATTGTTAATAATCTTATCTGCTAAATTCTTATATTCATTAGCTTGATTACATTCATTGTCAAAATCAGTGACAGTTTTTTTATTGAACTCTGCTTTCTGCACAATGTTATCTCTCGGTACAAAATGAATCATTTGAGTTCCAATTCGTTTACAAAACTCTTCGATGAGTTCTCTTTCACCATCAACATTACGACTGTTACATATAATTCCACCTAAACGGACACCACTTTGATTAGCATATTTAACCATACCTTTACAAAGGTTGTTAGCAGCATACAGTGCCATCATTTCACCAGAAGCAACAACATAAATTTCTTCAGCTTTACCATCACGAATAGGCATTGCAAAACCACCGCAAACAACATCTCCAAGAACATCATAGAAAACAAAATCTAAATTATCTTCATAGACTTTAAGCATTTCCATCATATTTATAGCTGTAATAACACCTCTACCAGCACAACCTACTCCAGGTTCAGGACCACCTGATTCAACACATTTAATTTCACCAAATCCTGTACTCATAACATTATCAAGATCCATACATGCTTCTTCACCTTCATCTCTAAGGGTATCCATAAGAGTTTTTTGCATTTTACCTCTAAGAATCATTCTTGTACTATCTGCTTTTGGATCACAACCATGTATCATCACTCTTTTATCATGAAAGTGTGCCATCGCTGCTGCAGTATTTTGAGTCGTGGTTGATTTTCCAATTCCACCTTTTCCATATATGGCTATTTTTCTTACCATTTTAATATACCTCACTCTTATTTATCTCGGTATATAATGAATATTTCATTATATAATGAGTATGAAATAATATTTTTATCATATCAAATAATAATAAACAATTTTAATATATTATCGGATATAGGAAACCAGCTTCCTTATTCCTTATATTGTGAAGTATAGTATATAAATGTTTCTAATTTCAATGACATGAAAAGAAGTATAATTCAATTTCATTAACTTATAATTTTTATTAGTTTATAATCTTTAATAAATTGTTTAATATTAAATTCAACTTTTAAAATTTAATTTTAATTAAATAAAATTTAAATAAAAAAAGAATAGTTTAAAATAGCTAAATTAGAATATTTAAAAGAAAAAAAAGCACGAAAATAAAAAACTATTATATCTTATAAGGAATTAATATTTAATAAATCTTTACTTTTTAAGAGGGTGTAAATTTTTGTGGAGTTTTTCAGGAAATTTTTGATTTGATAAAGGATTTATAAAGAAAATGTAAAAAATTGAAAAAACTCCACACTTTTTGACACCCTCCTTTTTAAGTCTAAAAAATAGAATTTTAATATGAAATTTATATAAGAAATCATACTCTCTTTTTATCATAATATAATAAGTTTGATAATGTTCTTAAAAAATAAGTTTTTTTAAATTAATATTGATCTATTGAATATTCTTTATTAGATAAAATACATGATATTATTATTTAATTTTTTAAAATAATTAATTTTCACTTGTTAAAACGAAGAATTAATTCTTCTAAATTGAAAATAAATTTTCAATAATCAAAAAATAAAGAAAATCAAAGATTATCTAAATTCAAAATAAAAAAAATTTTGAATTAAAGAAAATCAAAGATTATCTAAATTCAAAATAAAAAAAATTTTGAATTAAAGAAAATCAAAGATTAT
>JAITGU010000152.1 GCA_031280375.1 Candidatus Methanovirga procula
ATACTTAAATGTTTGATTAAAATTTTCTGACTATTCGGTATTTTAATAACATTTGGTGCATGCCATGGTTTTAAATCTTTTAGAATCATGCAATAATTTATATAAATACTTATTTATAACCTTTTCCATAATGACTATAATATTATTTTATTTTAAATTATTTTGTTTATTTGAATAATAATATTTTTTAATATAATTAATTTTAAATTCTTTAATAAAGAAATAAATTATTTTTAATTGATATTTTTAAGAGCGAAGAATAAATTCTTCTAAGTTAAAAATAAATTTTTAACAATAAAGAATAAGATCTTCTATATATGATGTTTTATTATTATTTTCATCTTTTCATTGGAAAAATCGCATATTCTAGGAAAGTTCACATATTCTACCTTTGAGGTCGATTTTCCTGTTATTTAAATCTTTTCCTTATTTTTTTCATGATAATCGTTAAATTGAGTAAATTTTTCTTTTTTTTAGGAGTACTTGGTAGTTGGATTAAGTTAAATGCTTTGCATTCAATTTTTTTAATTGATTAAAAATAGTTTCTCATTCTTTACTTGGAATCTCTCTTACTCAAATATTCTTTCACTACTTTTTTCTCCTTTTGATGCTTAAATTTCCACTTTTAAGCTTTTGAATAATCATCATTCTTTTCATAGGTTTCACACAATTGTTAATCTTTTATTCCTTGTGAAATAGCTTGGTTTTCATTGGTGCATAGAATCTATTTTGTTTACTCGTGTAAAGATATGGTGGTTAATTCAACTCTGATTGATCCATCAAATTGTTAATAATTTATCACTTATACAGTAATATAATCTATAATATTCCTTAATACTCAAATTAAAACCACAGGGGAGGGTGTGAGTAATCGATATCTTTATATACTATTACCAAATTAGGATAGTTATGGGAGTTTCATAATTTTATAAAATCTTATCAAATTATGCTATTTTTGATAGGTTAATAGAAACTTTCCTTTGTTCAATTCTTTTAAAATGATTTTTTGTGATTTAATAATAGAAAAATCAATAGTTTAATCTTAAAATAGGAATTAAATATTAAATAATTAAAATTAAAGATTTTTAACTCAATAAAAAGCTGTTTTCAGTGAATAAGTTTAAATATTTCCTAAATAAGTATAAATAACATTTTTACATTTTTAAAAAAAATAAAGATGAAAATTAAGGTGATAAAAATATGAGTTATGGAGACAAATATGGTCCACTTAGAGCCTATTTAAGAAAAGTTAAAGAGGATTATGTAGTTTTGTCATTTGGAGAAATTGAAAGTGTAATTGGCGATTATTTGCCTGATAGTGCATGGACACATACTGCATGGTGGGTTAATAATGGTCATTACCATGCAGTATGGAATGATGTTCATTTTGAAACCATCAATATTAGTGAAAATATTAGATGTAGAAGAATGGAATTTGTTAGAACTTTTTAAGACCTTATCTTTTAAAGATTTTCATGAATAGGAAATTAATTTTTTATATTGGGGAAAAAATAATGTTTAAAAAAATTTTAAGTTTAATATTAATTTTTATTATATTATGCAGTACTTCTATGGTTGCCTGTGTGGCTTTTGGTCCAGATTACAATCATCCGTTAACCACAAAGGATGTGCATCAAAATCTTACAATTGATAAAGATGTTGATTACACATTCAAATACAATGTTTTAGATTTTAAGAATATTAATGTTAAATATAGTGATTCTGGAGTTTTTGATGGTTATAATTATTGTTATTCTTCTAAAAAGACTGAAGTTTATCATACAAAGAATTGTGGACATCTACCACAACCAAAAAATAGAATATACACTAACAATCTTCCTAATTGGTTAAGATTATGTAGTTTTTGTGCTAATTAAAATTTTTACTAAAAATATGATTTAAACTATCTTAATAAAATCCATATTTTTCATTGCATATTCTTGATCCAGCTTTAATAAGTTAAATAATTCCTAATTGGAGATGTTTAAAATGAATATTGTTTTAATACAATGTGTTAGTCATTATCATTAAGCTAATAAATTGTTCTGTTAAAATTCTTTAAATCTTAAATAATCATATATGACAAGAAAATTTATAAAGTAAGGAGGAACTATTCATGAGTACACAGGAATGGGCTGATTTAATTTGTCATAGAAAACCAGATAGATCCTTTTATTTAAATAGTCATAAATTCCCAATTTGTGCGAGATGTACTGGTTTAGTCACTGGCTTTTTAATAAGTTTAATATTAGAACTAAATCTTATTATACTGCCTTTAATTGTTGGCTTTTGTTGTATTCCATTAATTATTGATGGTGGATTGCAATTATTAACAGATTATGAATCAAATAATTTTAAAAGATTCATGACAGGTTTATTATTCATGTTAGGATATTTTAGTTTAATTGTGCGATTTTGAGTTTAAATGGAATTATTGGATTTAAAAAATGTAAAGGTGATAGAATGAGTGAATGGTCTGATAAAAAAATTGTTGCTGTAGGATGTTGTGGTTTATTAATAGTGTTGTGTATCATACTTGGAGTGATTCACAATTCAACAGATACAAAAACAGATACAAATAATATATCAAATAAAACAATGACTAACACTGTTAAATATAATGAAACTGAGGATTTCCTACAGAGTGCTACAAGTGTTGATTTCGATACCATTAAAAATTATAAAAATGATCACATTAACGATAAAATCAAAATATATGGCAGAGTTATGCAATGTCAAGATTATACAATATTATTAGAATCATCAGATTACAGCACTACTGTTTATTGTAATGCTGATAAAAAAATCTTTGGTGATGTTTCTGAAGATGATTATGTAACTATTTATGGATACTATAAAGGTTTATACACATATACAACAGCTATTGGTGGAAGTAAAAAAGTTCCAAAGATAGATGCAGTCATTGTAAAATAAATATTAATTTTTTTAAGTGTTAGAATTTGGGAAAAATCGGGATAAATCCTTTTTTATTTACACTATTTTAAACTTAATAAGTACTTGAGTACTAAAAGTACAAATTTTTTGTCTCTTGAAATTTAAAATGTTAATTAATAAATCTTTAATTAAAATTTCAACTCTAAATCAAGAAGTCCAAAAATAGGTGAAAATCTACTTTTTGAAAAACTACCAAAAGTGGAAAATAAAGACTTTAAATAATGAATATCAAATTTAAACTATTTTCACAGATGTAATTTTAAAAAAATATCATGTACAAGTCTTAAAATATATTAGCTAAGCAATATTTGTTCTTCATTTTTCGGTGAAAATCTAACACCCTAAATTTTTTTCTTTTTTTGGTGATAATAATGGATGAGGCTGAGTTTATGAAAGAACAGTTAGAACTTTTTAAGATCTTGTCTTAAGATTTTCATACATAAAAAATTAATTTCTGTATGAAAATAGCAATTGGGGCAATAATTAAAAGATATAATAATTAAAAGATATAATAATTAAAAGATATAATAATTAAAAGATATAATAATTAAAAGATATAATAATTAAAAGATATAATAATTAAAAGATATAATAAT
>JAITGU010000008.1 GCA_031280375.1 Candidatus Methanovirga procula
CAAAGATTCTCCTAAGTTTCTCGTTTCATTCGAAACAAACATGAAATTAAAAAATTTCATTAAATCTCTTTCAGAAATAAACGAAACCTTCGGTTTCTAAGTTGTCTTCGACAACAACGAAGACTTCGTTTCCTAAGTTTCTCACGACCTTCGAAACAAAGGTTCATCAAAGGTTTTTATAAGTTTAAAAAACTTCAATTTTTTAAAATTTAGAAATTTAAATCTTAAGTTCACAGCATTGGTCGTCATTGCATTATTATTGTGTGGTATTGATTTATATTTATTAATATCACACATTTTTTTTATTAATATTTGTGGTTATTATAACAGTTGTTATCACAAGGATTTTTGACAGTGCCATGATATTTTTAAAAAATAAGAATTAAAATGCAATAAATTAAAATTTAGTCAAAATATTAATAATTTAATTTCTAAAAAACACGGTAAATTATGGTATCTTATTTTTCGTATAAAAATAACCGTTAGAGAGAGATTACAATAGTTTTATTTTTATCTTGTTACTTCTAAACGTTGTACTCCGTGAATAGGCTTAACAGATATGTTTAAGGTTTTTAAATATTTCTTTGTATAGGACTCTTCAATGTGTAATAATATTTCTCCAAGATCTTCAGCTATGTTAACATCTAAAGATAGGAAAAATGAATCATAGACTAATGGAGGTAATTTATTAGCTATTGCTTCAGCTACATGTTTTCTAAAGCTGTCCTCACCATACTTAGTTTCAATAGCTAATGGAGGTATTATTAAAATATTGGTTCCCCCTCCTCGTGAAGGGGCAATTATAAAGTTTTGGGATTTTCCATGATTTATTAATGTGTAAATATCTGATTTAGCTATTAAAGGTAGATCTGAAGGAATTATAATAACCTTTGAAGCCTTATTTTTAGTCCATTCCATTGCTTGTTTGAGGGCAAGATTTAGATTTGAATTTTCATCTTCAACAAGAGTCAGTGCTCCTAAGTTTTTGCCGTAATCTAAAACATCAGGATCTCCACTTATGATTATGATTTCGTCAACATATTTTTTTAAAACTGAAGTCACATCTTTAAGCATAGCTTTTAATAAGTTTTCCCTTTCTTCAGGAGATAAAAAAGGAGACAATCGAGTTTTAGCATCACTAAATTTGGACACAGGGATAATTGCATAAATTTCATCCATAAAATTCCTCCACACTATAATTAATAGGTTTTAGCTATTGAAACAATATATTTAGTCTCTTTTCCACAATTAATACAAGTACCATTGGTTTGGCTCTGAACTCCTAAAATATCTAAGTTTGTTTTCTCTTCAATCTCTTTACCACAATCATCATCTCCACACCATTTAATCAAACCAATATTTCCAGATGAAACAGTATCCTTTATTTTATCTAAATCATTTATTTCAAGGATGTGTTCATTCATAAAGTTCCAGGCTTTTTCTTTAAGGTCATCATTTATTTTGGATAGATAGCTATTTAGAGTAGATACAAGATCTTCATTTAATGAACACTCTTCCTTTGTCAATGTATCTCTTCTTGTTATAATCATCCTATTATTTTCTAAGTCTCTTGGTCCTAAATCTATTCTAAGTGGAATTCCATTTAGTTCCCAGTCATAATACTTCTTCCCAGGTCTAATATTTCGATCATCAATATTAACTCTAAGTCCAGCCTCTTCTAAACTATTTTTAATTTCATTAGCTTTGGTTAATACTTCATCTCCTTTATCTTTAAATATTATTGGTATTATTGTGATTTGTGTAGGAGCAACCAATGGTGGAAGAACAAGACCTTTTTCATCACCATGAATAGCTATTAAAGAAGCTATAACTCTATCTGAAAGACCATAACAGGTTTGATAAGGATATTTATGGTCTCCATCTGCGGTTTCGTACTTTATATCAAATGTTTTTGCAAATGTATCTCCAAGGTTATGTACAGTGGCAACCTGTAAAGTTTTACAGTCTTTCATTAGTGTGTCAAAGGCAAAGGTATAATCTGCACCTGGAAACTTATCCCAAGAAGGTCTATCATGAATTAAGTATGGAATAGCTAAACTGTCAAATAGCTGTTTGTAAATAGCTATTCCTTCATTAACTTGTCCTTTTGCTTCATCATATCTTTCATGTATTGTATGAGATTCTGTAAATGTGGTAATTTCTCTTACCCTAATAAGTGGTCTTGTATGTTTTGTTTCATATCTCATTGTGTTTACTGTTTGATATATTTTTATTGGTAAATCAATGTGGGATCTTATCCATAGTGCAAACATAGGATAAATAGCTGTTTCACTTGTTGGTCTAATAGCTAACTTCTCATTTAACTCCTTCATTCCTCCGTGAGTAACCCAATAAACTTCTTCCTCAAAACCTTTCACATGTATTCCTTCCTTTGCTAATTCAGCCTCTGGAATTAATAAAGGAAATAAAACCTCATCGTGATCCTCATCCATTAATCTTTCAAGTTCTCTTAAAACATATTTTCTTATTTTAAATCCTTTTGGTAACCACACACTCATTCCCTTAATAGGATATCTTGAATCTATTATCTCTGCTTCTTCTAAAATATTATGAAACCATTGACTAAAATCTTCCATCTCATCACCAAACAACTATTGTAATTAATAATATTCCTTCTTGATAATTTATATTCAATTATAACTATTTCATTTTATAATCAATTATTTTTATAAATTTAATTAAAATATATTAAGTATTATTTTTTTATATTTTCAATAATTTATTTGTTCAATTAAAAATAATTTTTAGATTATAAAATTTAAAACAAGAAATTGTAAAAATAGAAAATAAAAAATTTTTAATATCTCTTCATTTTAAAAAATATGTTCTCTATTTTTAATTAAAGTTATAATAGGAATTTATTTAGAAAATTAAAGATTTAACTCAATTATTTATTGAAAAATGATGTTGAAAAAGATATAATAACATATAATAATCAAAATTATAAATATTAAAACAATGCTTTTAATACAGTGTTTTGTGAAATTAATTATTTGAATTTCAAATTACCAAAAATTACCAAAAATTGCTTTGCAATTTTTGTAATTATGAAAATCCAAAGGATTTTCAGTAATCCAAAGGATTTTCAGTAATCTTCGATTTTCAGTGATTAAAATATAATTCAGCTAATTTTTTTAAACTGACTAAAATTCTTAATTTTTCATTTTAATAATTTAAATTATATTATTTTTTTATAAATATTACTTATTAAAATTAATTTAATAAAATAAATTTATTATTTATAAAATTTTTTATTTTATAAAGTTAACTTTTGATGAACCTTAACTTGTTAAGTTAGAAAATCTTTGATTTTCTTAAACTTTCTTATCTTTAGATAAGTTAGGGAACTTCAGTTCCCGTTTGTTTCGAATGAAATGAGAAACTTAGGAAAATTTCTGATTTCCCATTGTTTCGAATGAAATGAGAAACTTAGGAGACAAAGTCTACGTTGTTGTCGAAGACAACTTAGAAACCGAAGGTTTCGTTTATTTCTGAAAGAAATTTAATGAAATTTTTATAATTTAATGTTTTTAAAGGTTCTTATAAATATTAAATCTTTGATTTTTTAATATTATTAATTAATTTATATTTTAATCTTATCATTGATTTTTTTATCATGTTAAATTACAAAAAGTTATTTGAAAGTAGTTGAATATGCAAAAATAAATTTGCAAATTATTATAATGTTTAAAGTCATTACTTGTAAACCTCGATTGTATAAAACATGAAAACATATTATAATGAAAAATAACAGAAAATTATAAGAAAAAATAGAAAAGATGAAAACATGAAAGATTTACCTACAGATATTGGAACATTCTCTACAATAATTGAAAATGATTATTTGTATGTTGATAAGACAAAATACATTTATGAAATGATTAAACCTGGGAAAAAATATTTTTTGTCAAGACCTCGAAGATTTGGGAAATCTTTACTTATCTCAACATTAGAAGAAGTTTTTCAAGGAAATAAAAAACTGTTTAAAAACCTATACATACACGATAAATGGGACTGGAATCAAACATATCCTGTAATTCATGTTGATTTAGGAAATGGAGAATATGAATCTATCAATGACATGAAATACTCATTAGAAGACATAATAAATAGAATAGCAAGAAAATTCTGTGTAAATACATACAGTAAACAGCTATCTGGAAAATTTGCCGATTTAATTGAAGAAATTTATAAAAAGTCTGGAAAAGTTGTTATTTTGATTGATGAATATGATAAACCTATTATGGATAATATTGAAGACTTAATGCTGGCAGATCAGATTCGCAAAGTTTTAAATAGCTTTTACAATGTTTTAAAATCCAGTGATGAATATATTGAATTCATTTTCATCACTGGTGTTACCAAATTTTCTAAAACCTCCATTTTCTCTGGTTTAAATAACTTAACAGATCTTACACTTGATTGCCCATTAATATGTGGATACAGTCAAAAAGAACTTGAAACCTACTTTGATGAAAGAATCAACGAACTTGCTTCAGAAAACAGCATTACAAAGGAATATCTGCTTGATATAATTAAACAATGGTACAATGGCTATTCCTACAATGGTAAAGATTTTTTATACAATCCTTATTCAATCTTATTATTATTTGCTAAAAAAAAGTTTAATAATTATTGGTTTGAAACAGGAACTCCAACTTTCCTAATGAAATTTATTAAAAACCATGTTTTTGATGTTAGTGTATTATTAAACCCGAATCAAGTTATTAGTGGTAGTTTTCCAGATTTTGATATTAAAAATCTTGATTTTACAACTGTTCTTCTGCAAACTGGTTATTTAACCGTTAAAAGGGAAGATTATATGGTGGGTGAGTTACCTAAGTACACATTAGGCATTCCTAACCGTGAAGTGGATAACTCCCTTTACACTCATATTCTATCGTACTACACCAAACAATCAGTAGGAAACCTTCCTTCTTTAGCAGAAAATATGTTAAATGATATTATTAGATTAGATAATAATGCTCTTCAAAAATCTTTTGATATTTTATTTTCAAATATTCCTTGTTCGATTTATAAAAATGTTAAAGAAGAGATTAGAGAAGCTAACTATCAAATGATGTTTTTATCTTGGATGAAAATACTTGGTTTGGAAATTCAAGGAGAAATATCAACAAGTAAAGGCAGGATGGACGCACTATTAAAGAAAAATGACTTGGTAGTTGTTATTGAGATTAAGTACTCTTTGGTTAAATCCCTTGATAAAATGATCCATGAAGCCATGACTCAAATTACAGATAAAGAATACTACAAACCTTACATAGATAAAAATGTTATTTTATTAGGTGTGGCAATTAAAGACAGAGACATATCCTGTAAATTAAAAGATTAAAATTAAATTTCTAAATTTAAAGTATCATTAACAATCTCAAATAATTTTTCCTTATTCTCACCACTTACAGTGACTCGTTTATAATTCTCAGGGCCATGAACAACCCAAGAATTCTTATCAAACTTTTTAGAAGATTTTTCGAGTTTAAGAGAAGTATAACTTCCAATTGGAACTTCTAAAGCACAATAGTTCTTAATTTCATTATTAATCTTATTCAAATTAAAATCTCCTAAAATCATATCAACTAACTTTAACAATGGACTAATAGAAGTTGAAGCCATGGATAAATATCTTGTTCCACTTGGTCGAGGGTTAATCTCTGTGGCATAAAGTTCCTTATCTTTTTTAGAGAATATAAAATCAATATCTATGGTCCCTTCGGTATTTAAGTTTTTAGCTATTTTAACTGCAAGATCATTTACTAAATCATTATCCAAACCCTCAATTTCACTTGGTGCATATCTGACTTTGTTTAAAGGATGTATACCTTCAAGAGATGTTTCACCTTTATACACAGGAACAAGAGGAATATAAACATTTTTATAAGATAAAACTTCGATAGATATTTCATATCCATCAATGTACTCTTCACATAAAGTTAAATTAAACTTATTAGTGTATTCTACAAATGATTTCATGTCCTTAGCGATTACTATATCCTTACCGCCTTGCCCTTCAAATTGTTTTAATACACAAGGGAAATTAGGATTATTTATTAGATCATTACTATTTTCATGAACATTAGTTTCATAATAATTACATTCATGATAATTTTTATTCTCATAATCTTTGTTTTCATAATTATTTAAATATTTGATAAATGATTTTAAATTATCGTATGCAGATGAAGAATTTATAATATCAAGTGAATCTATCTCACTAAGTTTTAAGTTATAATCAGCATTATCACTACTATCTTCTTTTTTATCTTCATTTTTCATATTTTTATTTTTATCTTCATTATCTTCTTTTTTACTATTTTTTTTATTAGTTTTATTATCTTCATTATTATCATCATCTTTATTATTATTGAAAATAAAGTATTTTGGTGTTTTTATATTAAAATATCTAAAAAATTTTTTGGTTAAAAATTTGTTAATGCAGATTTTAATAGCTATTTTATTAGAAGAAATTACAGGAATATTATAATTATTTTCTAAAACTTCTTTCATCAATGCAACATCAAATAAAGGAGTATCAATACCAATTAAAGGTATAACACCATCAACTTTTTCTTCAATAGCTATTTTCAAAGGTTCAGACATTCCTCTTGGAACAATATAATACTTATCTGCTAAATCAAGATTGTCAGAATTTTCATTAGATTCTGTTAATATGCTTTTAATGTTTTTTTCTTGAAGATAAAAATAGACATCATCAAATAATCTTGCTCCAATAAACAATATTTTCATAGTTTAACCATTATTTAGTCTAAGAAAAAATTTTCCACATTTTAATAATTTTTTTTATATATTAAAATAATCTATATTTTTAATAAAATTAATAAATATTCTTATTTTTAATTATAAAATAATTTTATATAATAGATGGTTATAAACTATAATTTCTAAAAATAAGTTTTATTAAACTTAGGAAACAAAGTCTCTGTTTTTAAATTTTAAACTATAGTATTCTGTTTGACTTTGTTAACCTAACATATTTTTATTAAATTTTTAAAAAAGTTTAACCTGCATTTAAATTAAAATCTGAATAATTTAAAGAATGATTTTTAATAAATTTAAATTAAATGTTATGAATTGGAGAAGTACTGTTATTAATAGAATATATGATACTAATTAGAGAAACAATGAGGAGGAATAATTATAATAATTTTGTTGTTAAGATGGTCATCTTGTGATGTGTTTGAAATTACTTAATTAAAATAAGATTTTATAATCTGTAATTGTAATTATGAAACTCAGTTTGGTTACAATTTATATAAATTATTAAATAAAGCCATCAAATAATAGGATTATAGAGACTGTTCATCAATATTTTCACACAAAAAAGATAGTATAAATCTTTAAATTGAAAGTAAAACAAGCAATTTTTAAAAAGTCTGCATTGTTAGGCAACCCATATATTCTGAAAAAAAAGAAAAAAATAGATGAAAAAAAATATTGTTTCAAACAGGATCTATTTGTATTTTTGTGCTATCATAATTTCCAACCCATGAATCAAAATAAACACATGTAAATCCATGCCACCTACCATCATGCGTAAGATCAACAGTTTTAGATGCCCTCCTAATAGTCCAACTATTTGAAGCAGCATTCTGAGTAGTGAAATAGTAATCAATTTTTAAAGCCTTAGTTGCTCTAAACTCACCAACATAAAGTTGGTTCCAAATATAATCCTTCTGTAAGTTAGATGTTTTCATTAATAGTTGTTCTTCACCGTCCTCTAAAATAGCATAAAAATTCCAAGTTTGATCTTTAACATGAGAGTAACCAAAAAACCAATATCTCTTCATATCAGAATTGAATGTCCAATCACCGCTGTATGCAGTACTCATACCAACACTACTAAAAAGGAATAGACCTATTATAAATAAACCATAAAATTTTTTCATATTACATCCCATCCTAATACATTTCTCTCTTGTCTATTCACAAATCGAACAGACCTTCCAAAAGTTTTTTTATTTCTTAACATATATATCACCATTTATTTAATATTTAAATAGTAGTTTAGCCTCATCTCGGAGGAATATTATCCAAGTATATAATGCTCGTGTACATGGTCACGATATTCATTAATTCATCTAATTATTTTTTTTCCACCTACTGTTATTCAATAAATCTATTTGATCATTTATCCTTTTCTCAAGTTTAGGATATAATTCTTTTTCATGTTTTAACTGCTTAACATACTCATCAATATTAGCTAAACGGTCATCGCATAACTTAATCATATCCTTACAATATTTTTTATGCTCAGGTAAACCATTATACTCATTAAGCATCCATAAAGTATCCTCCATAAATTTCTTAAAATCGATTAACTTTTGCTTAATCTCTGATTCGTCTGTATTATAAATTCGCTCTTTCTCAAAGTTTAATTCTTTATTTAATTCACTTATTCTTTCATCGATATATTTATTCTGATTCTCGATGTCACTCGGTGTAGGGTCAGCAGGTTCCATTCTACCATCGCTAACAAGTTTTCTATAACTTTTTTCAGCTGAAACAGCCATAGTGGCTTGGTCTAATTCATGGTAAGGGGATTCAATTATTGCATTACTTGTCCATTGTAAAGTTAATTTAAGGGAAGCTATTGTTAAAGATAAAAACTTTAATGGTTTATCCATTCCATAATCAGAAGGTATAGCAGATGCAGCCCAATCCACAACTAATTTAGCAGATTCTAATTCTAAACACACAGTGCTAATAGCAAATCTTACTTTATCAAGAGGAATTTTCATTTGTTGATCATACATATTTATTATTTCAAGACCAGCATCATCAACATTTTCAAAATAACCCGCCATTATATCAGGAGACCAATAATGTCCCCCTTTTTCTCCTCTTGCCTTAGAAACTTTTGTATTTTGCAAATCAATTAATTCAGCTGTTACCATACTATCATGCAACTTCTTATTTCTTGAATTAATAGCATAATTAACCCAATTCTGAACTTTAACCATATTAACAAATATTTTAGGAGTATCGTCAGATGAATACCATGAAAACATTTCCTTAAGAGTTTCATTATCGTAAGGAAAATCAGGGAAATCTTGTCGAACAGGAACATTTTTCCAGTATAAATTATCTTTTATATCCTGGATAAAACAAGTATAATTAAAAGCATCAATATTTACACTATTATTGATTAAAATCTGTGATTCTAATATATAATTGTTTTCTGTGTAGTATAATGTGCCACTCCAATAAGCAGAATCTAAAGGAGCATCCTTATAATTATCTGATAATTTATGATAACCATTTGGTTGAGTGTAATTATTACATATAGTGTAATTATACTGTGATAAATCTGATCCATCACCATTCAATAGAATCCATTTACTTTGATCACTATCTTTAGTGTGTAATAGATAATCAAGGAAAGTTGTGTAGTTTAGAGTCTCATCACTGTTACTGTAAAGTTCAACAGGAATCGTACCCTTATTATTATCGCTATTGCTTATTTTATGTGCATTATTTGTAAAAGAAGGAATAGAATGAGTTGCTGAGGCACATGAACTAATAGCTAAAATAAATATTATAAATAAGCCAAATAATTTATTATTCATTAGGGGCACCGTCCCAAACTTAGAGAACCTAAATCCATCCTTAATTGGAAACGGATGGATCTCCCAAAGTTTCTTTTATCTCTTCTAATACTGCTATTCATTAACATTTTATCACCTTTCAAATTATTTCATTTATTTTTCTGTGTAAGTGTGATTTATACACAGAATAATATATAATATACTTTAAGTAGTTTAGCCTCATTTCGGAGGAATATTATCCAAGTAAACAGTGCTTGGGTTATTGTAGATATTTTTCTAAGTAATTTATCATTGAGTCGATTTGATTACTAAAGTGATTGTACATTTTAGTGGATTCAGAATCATTAAAATTTTCATGTACATAGTCACGATACTCATTCAATCGTCCAATCTTATTATTAATAAACTGCTTGCTTATTTCATCATGTGTGGGGTCTTTAGGAGGAATAATTAGACCATCTTTAATCAAAGAACGATAATCCTTTTCAGCTAGTATCATCATAGTTTCTTGATCTAATTCATAGAATATTTCAGTAGCATAATTATTTAGATCTTTAATATATAGTTGAATACCCTTTAAACCAAGTATAGTAAATTTTAATGGTTTGTCCATTCCATAATCAGAAGGTATAGCAGATGCAGCCCAATCCACAACTAATTTAGCAGATTCTAATTCTAAACACACAGTGCTAATAGCAAATCTTACTTTATCTAATGGTATTTTCATACTTTGATCATATGTATTTATAATTTCTAAACTATTATCGTCTACATCTTCGAAGTATCCACCAATGCCAGATGAATAATTTCCACTACGAGCTGCAGCAACATATTTATTATGCACTGTATATAATGTGGTTTCCTTTAATGATCCAAAGTCTGTATAAGATGTTTTCATGTAGATACACCAACGATTAATAGTAGCAAGTTTGTTAAGTATGGTTGCCTTATCGTCATTAACAATGTCTTCCAGTTCTTTATCAGTCAATGGGAATTCAGGAAAACTAACTTCAAATTTTGGAGCTTTCCAAAATTGAGTATTTCTAAGATCTTGCTTGAAAGTAGCATAGTTAATAGTATCAATATTATCATCATTGTTTGTTATGAAGATGGATTTTAAATTATAATCTTCAGGAGTGTAAACTAATGTGCCTTTCCATTTACTATCACTTAAACTCACATCTTTGTAATTATCAGATAAGGAATGATAATCATCAAGAGGAGTTGTTGATATAGTGAAAGTATAAGTTGATAAATTGGCACCTGAACCATTACAAACAATATAGTTTGGTTGGTCACTTTCTTTAGTAACTAATAAGTAATTCAGGAGTTGTGCATAGTTCATACTCTGATCATTAACAGTAGTATATGGAACATTTGATGTTTTAGGAGTTGTATTAATTATATTTGAATTTCTATTTTCTGTGTTTGCATTAGGAATAGAGGCAGCGGAAGCAGATAGGCTAATAGTTAATAGGAGTGTTATGAGTATGCCGTAGATTTTGTTATTCATCAATTACACCGTCCAAACTTAGAGAACCTAAATCCATTCTTAATTGGAAGCGAATGGATCTTCCGAAGTTTCTTTTATCTCTTGTAATACGATTATTCATTGACATTTTATATCACCTTTCAAATTATTTATTTTATATTGTTTAATCAAGGTTCTTTTCCATTTTTTTTATAATTGATTTGGGGGGTGTCTTGATTTACCCCATGATGTTGAATATATGCCTTATTAAACATGTTCATTGGAAAATATTAATTTTCTGTAAATTTTCCCTATAAACATTGTAATGCATTATTTAAGTACATTCTATGTGTTAGTAATATAATGTATGTTGTCATATTCAACATTATTATGATTTTATTCTATACAAAATATTTATATATTTCTTTATATATTTCTTCAAATATCAATATACAAACATATACTAACTAATATTCAATTATATCAATCTTGGATATTAAAGTTATAAAAATATGTTGTTTGTTATTAGTAGAAAAACATACCTTATAAAGGTTTCGAACAAGTCATTTTATAAATCTATTAAAAATAGCTATTATCCAATAAAAAAGGTTATAAAACAATAATAAATATAAAAAACTTATATTAATCTGTTATTCAGGAAATAGGAATATTTGTAAAAAAATTCTTTTTATGAAAAAGCTTGATTAATAGTCAAACTTGATTGATTAGATTTAAAAAGTTTTGTTTAATTTGAATAATGATAATTTATTGTTCTATTCAATTTTAAAATCTAAAAATTTTTAATTTAAATAAATTAAAAAAAATATTATAATCATTAATTAAAATAGCTAAAAATATAATAATAGATAGGTTATAAATTTTAATTTAACCTTTATATAATAATTAAACTTAATTTAACTTGTTATATGATGAACATAACTATTTTAGTTGAAATCAATTTATTAAATTAAAACAAATTTTTATTTTTAATTTTTAGCTTTATTTTATAAAATAAGAGTTAAATAACTATATTTTAATTTATAAATAATTTAAATTAATTAAATTAAATTATAAATATTAGATATCTATTTTTTTAATATTAAAAGATTATTGAATGAGTTTAAAAATCAAATAAAAATAAATAAATGATTAATTAACAATCTATCAATTTTTGTACTTTAAATAGTTATAAGAACAGAAAGGAAAAGTATTTTTTTTGAATCATAGGAATAGAGTATGGATAAAAATATTGTAATGTTGTTTAAAAAATAGGATTTGAAATCACTATAATTCTCATATATCATAATTTAATCTATTTTTTCTAAAATTTCTATTAAGCTATTTTGAAGTTCAAATAAACTGTTTTCCACATTTTCTGTTAACTCCATTCCAAAATTCATTGATTCAGCTTCAACTCCTAAAATAAAGACTTTAAAATCTATGTGAGTTCTTAGATATTCGATTAAAAAATTAAGAGAAATTGAATGAGTGGAAAAACCGTATTTAACTATTTCATCTTCATCAAGGTTTAATATCTTCCCTGAAAATTCATTCTTAGTCTTATTATCATTTAATAAAACAGCATCAACTATCAATATATGACTTGGATGTTCTTGAATTATTAAACCTGTAAAATTTTCTGGAACAGAACTACCATTAAGCAAAATTACATTCTTTTTTTTTAAATAGCTATTAAAAAAATATTCTTCTAAATTATTAATTAATAGAGAACCAAAACCATCGTCTCCTCTAAGTTCGTTTCCTATTCCAAATATGAGAAACTTATCATATTCTTCTATAAAATTTAACAGCTGTTTGTTTTCAAAGATTTTAGGAATATTATCAACACCAGTATTTTAATGAATCAGTATTTTGATGAAATAGTTAATAAACATTTATACTTTCTATTCCTCCACCTAATTCATATTCAAGACATATGACTATTTCATCTCCTTTTTTAACTCGATGTTTTTTAATTGGAATTAGAATAGGTGGATTTAACATAGATGTTGAACCACAAATAATATTTTCTGCTAGTTTTGTGTAAGTACTTAGTTTAATACAATTTAAAATACCATCAACATCAATTTTAAAGTTTAATTTAGTTTTAAAATTAAGATCAATTTTTTCATGAAAATTTATTTCATTATAATTTATAAATTTGCCTAATGTAATATATTGAAGTTTATTTTCCTGATTTAAGTTAATTTCATCATCATAATAAATATGGTTTAGAGGTTTATTGGTTGATATTGGCTCTGCAAGGTTTATGATGCTATTTGGAATTATCGTGCAATTTGGGTTTAGATATTTAAGAATATGGTTAATAATTAAAGCCTGTTCTTCATCAATCAGTGCAGTATCCAATGTTTCACAAATTATTAAGTCTGCTTTATCTTTAAATTCACATGTTAAAATATCTTTATTGATTATTTCAACATTTTCATATTCTCTTAGGTTACATTCAGCTTTTTTGATCATGTTCAAATCTTTATCAACAGCTATTACTTTTTTAGACACTTTGGAAGCAAAATATGATAAAATACCACTTCCACAACCTAAGTCATAAGTTATATTGAATTTACTGTTATTGTTTTTATGAACTTCATTTATAGCTTCAAAAAAAGTAGATAGTCTTTCAAAATCATTTAGTAGATCTTGATGATATTTTGTTACTTCAAATAACATTTAAAATCTCATCAATGAAATAACTGAAAGGTATAGTATGATTAATAAAAATTAGAAAAAATCGTGTTTAAAAATTAGTCAGGATCTAAATTTTCACCATTTGCTGTACTGGTGAGTTTGACATGATCGACACCTTTAAGTCTCATCATCTTTTCAGTTAACTCCCTTATTACATTAACATCACCATTTACAACGATGACTTCCATACAATATTTTTGTGTCATGTGTACATGCATACTTGCATTGATCTGTTTTCTGTATTCATGTTGAACTTCAGCCAGGCTTTCCATAACTCCAGTATAGTAATGGTCGTATATGACAGTGATAACACCAATCCTATCTCCTTCCATCTCGTTCATCCATTGGTAACGAACAATGTAATCTTTTAAAGCATCTCTTATTCCCTTAGATCTTGATTGATAATTTCTATTTTTTAAAACATCATCAAAATCTGCAAGCAATTTTTTTGGTAGGGACATACTAATTCTCATCATTTTATCAGCTCTTCTATGACTCATATATTGTATGGTTTTATATAATATTGAATAAATATATTTAAATTAAATAAATAATTATACTGTTAATAATATTATATTATATGTAATAAATAATTTGTGTATTAAATTGTAAAATGATAGATTTTATAAAATAATTTCTAATTTGAAGTTTAAGAAATCAGATTTAAATATTAAAAATTATGAATATTTAAAATCGTGCTGATTTTTTTAATTTAAATTTATTAATAATTTTATATAGATATTACTATAATGATTACTGTTATATAAATATTATGATTCCTGAACAAAAATTTCATATTTATTAAAAATATATATTTGGTGTTAATGAACTTTCTTAATCTACTGTAATTTCATCACATGGCTTAATAAACTTTAAAATTTCTTTTTAACTTTCTTATAACATTTTTGATCAATAACTTTTTTCCAAGCCCCTCACTTTTAGTGGGGGGACACAGAAAAAAGGTAATCTCAAACATACCACCAAAAATATATAAATAATAAGAAACAAATAATAATATGTAGACAATACAAAGGAGAGAGAAAAAATGGTTAAACAAATAAATGAAAGTTACAAATATAGAATATATCCAACAACTGAGCAAGTGAACCATTTTTTCAACCATTTCGGAATAGCTCGATTCGTATTCAACCAAATCAAAACACTATACGAATCAGACCTCAAATCCCTAAAAGACAGTGGGGTATTTAAACCAAAATACTATTTAAATAAAAAAACCATAAGCCACTATTACAGAACAATAAAAGCGGCACACAAATTTCTAAAGGAAATGGACAGCAGAGTTATCATTGCAGCTGGAGATAATCTAATTAGAGCTTATCAAAACATTTCTAAATTAAATAATGGTTGGGTAAAATACAAATCAAGAAAATCAAATAAAAGCTTTAGAACCATTAGACAAGGACAAAACATTAAATTAATAGGTGGAAAACTAAAAATACCTAAGCTAAACAGTTTAATCAAGATGAAATATCATCAAAAAATCAAAGGCAGAATTCTATCTGCTACTGTGAGTTACGAGAATAATCGTTACTTTGTATCCATAAATGTGGATAAATCACCTGTCATACCTAAGAAAAAGACTGGTAGAACCGTTGGAATAGATTTAGGATTAAATTCAAGCATAACCACAAGTTTACCGATAGGTGAGGATGGTTTCAAGTCTGGGAAACTGGAGCATAAATTACAAGACAAAAGAATAGATAAGTTTGAGAAAATCCTCTCTCGTAAAAGGAGATGTTCTGGTAAGTGGTATAAGGTGAAAGCCAAGCTAAATACTGTTTACCGTAAAAAGAAGAATTATATTGAGGATAAAATCAACTACTTCACAACTCGGATTGTTTGCGAATTCGACCATATCTATGTTGGAGATGTTAATAGTCAATTGGGGCTTAAAAATAAGTGTTTGGCTAAGACTACTGCAGATAGTCATTGGTTTGAGATTAAGAGACAATTGGAGTATAAAGCGGATTGGTACGGTAAAGAATTTGAGATTGTAAACGAATGATACACGAGTAAGGCTTGTAATAGGTGTGGTTTCCAGAATGAAGATCTTACTTTGTCTGATAGGAGTTGGGTTTGTCCTGTTTGTGGATTGTGGCATGATCGTGATGTTAATGCTGCTCTTAATATTAGTACCGTTGGAATGACGGGAATTGCCCTTAGTAAAGTCAAGCATTGAGCTTAGTGGAGAGGGAAATGTCTTTAAATCGTAAAGAAGCTCCTCGCTTCAGCGGGGAGAGGTTCACAGAAGAAAAATTAACATGGAAGTTTATAGAAAAGTTGGAGAAATTCTTTTGGAGTTAGAAGAGTATGTTTCTGTTAAAATCATAACAACAGAAGATTATAACAATATAAAAAATACCAATTTTATTTCCAATGTTAAAAAAGAAGGGATTATTCTCGGAGGAATATAAATTACTTTTTAATAAAGAATTAGAACAAATTGAAGATGTTAAATTTCTTTTGGATAATGAGAAGCATGATTTGGCTGTAAATCGTGCATATTATACAATTTTATGCTGCAAAGGTATTACTCGCTAAAAAAATATTTTTCCTAAAAAGCACAGTAGTACAATTCAACAATTTTCTTTAGAATATGTTAAAAATAATGATTTTAATTATGATGTATATTCTGTTCTTGGTAATTACAAGAAGATAGAAAAGAGTGGAAGAACTGCAGCCATTCAATGTTTTAAGTATACTTATGAACTTTCATGGGGGTCATGAAAAAATATATAGAATTTGAAGATGGAAAATTAGATGGTATAAAAATCCTAAAGTTGGTATAAATGTATCATTAATGGAAACATTTATATACTTTCAAAAATATAATCGTTTATGTTGTTGGTTCCGTGGTCTAGGGGTACGATACCTCGCTTACAACGAGGGGATCACGCGTTCGAATCGCGTCGGAACCATCTTCCATTTATTTATAAAATTCTGATTCTTATTGAGTTATTATAAAAATTATAAAAGCTTTGGTTTCGAAAGTCGTGAGAGACTTAGAAATTAGAGTTTTCTTTGTTTTTTGTTTTATAAGTTACGAAGATTTTTTAGTTTTTAATTTTTACCTTTTTCAGAGAGTGTAAATTTTTGTGGAGTTTTTTAGGAAATTTTTGATTTGCTTATAAAGGATTTATAAAGAAAATGTAAAAAATTCCACACTTTTTGACACCCTCCTTTTTCACTCTTACTTTTTCATTTTTTTTACTTTTTTTTTATTTATAATAATATCCATATTTTTAAGATCTTATCCAATGCTGTCAAGTTAATTTTTTTTTCGTTTTTCCATTGAGGTGGGTGTTTTTTTTTTGCTGCTTTTGTTGTTATTTTAATTTTTCTATTGGTTTTTATTTGGGCTAAGTTTTTTCTTTATTTTCTTTTTTTAGTTCTTTGTAATCCATAAAAATAAATTTGTCATGATATTATTATACTAATAATAATGATAGAAACTGCATTTAAAACCGTTGTTTGTCCCATTTATTCCTACAAATAAAAAAATAATATATTTAACAAATTATTAAAATATAAAAATTTTGTATTACACTACAAGTTATCGAACTATATATTAGATTAAATCATATATAATATATTACAAATTATTGAATAGAAATAAAAACATTTTATATGTATGGAAATTGATGGAAGTGTGATTATGATTAATGTTGTTGTTACTGGAGCTGCAGGTAGAATGGGTTCTGGAATAATAAAAAAGGTTTTAGAACAAGAAAATATGAATTTGGTTGCAGCTATTGAAAAATCTAATTCTCCTCTTGAAAATAAGGATATTGGAGAAGTAATAGGACTTGGGAAAATAGGAATTAAGGTTACAGGTGCTGAAAAACTGGAAGAAGTTCTAAAATCATCTGAAGCAAATGTCTTAGCTGATTTTACAATAGCTGATGCAGCATTTGAAACCATTAAAAAAGCTGCGGAAATTGGTATAAATATGGTTGTTGGAACAACAGGATTTTCTGATGAACAAACAATAGATATTAAAAAAATCATTGAAAAATCTAAAGTTAAAGCTGTTATATCATCTAATATGTCCATTGGTGTTAGTGTATTCTTTAAAGTCTTAAAAGATACAGCTCCATTACTATCAGATTATGATATTGAAATAATTGAAGCACACCATAACAAAAAGAAAGATTCTCCTTCAGGAACTGCGATGACAGCATTTGAGATAATATCTAAAGCATTAAATAGAAATTCTGATGAAATTGGGGTTTTTGGTAGAAAAGGGATTGTTGGAGAAAGAACAAAAAAAGAAATTGGTTTACATGCTGTTAGAGGTGGAGATATTGTTGGAACTCATGATGTTATTTTTGCTGGTGAAGGAGAACATCTTGAAATTAAGCATGTAGCACATAGTCGGGATGTTTTTATAGCTGGAGTAATTAAAGCCCTTAACTTTGTGGAAAATGGAGTCCCAGGTAAAATTAATTCCATGAATGATGTTTTGGGAATTTAATCATTAACCGTGAATATCTTTCTTTATTCACATTAATTTTAAATAAACTTTTTGTAATTTAATGTAATCAAAAAATTAATAGTTTAGGGGGGTGTAAATTCTTGTGGAGGTTTTTCCAATTTTCCTGATTTCTTTAATTCAAAATTTTTTATTATTGAAAATTTATTTTTCAATTTAGAAGAATTAATTCTTCGTTTTGAATTTAGATAATCTTCGATTATCTTTGATTATAAAATCTTTGATTTTATAAGTTAGAAAATTTTTAATTGATTCAGAAATCCTTCCAAAATATTTTTTTTATCATTTAGTGAAGTACTAAACCCATCTGAGAAGACTTAGTATATAATAGTGCATTCATTATAAAATGACTCACATATCAACTCCTAATAATCCTTTAAAGTTTTTTTTTAAATTTTTCATCGTTATCAACTACTATATTCCTATGTTTTTAGGTGTATTGAAGATGTTTTTGTTGAATTTTTGTAAATGTTTGCCCTCCAGTTGAATCCCAAAAATTCAAATACTTATTTTCCAAATCAACAGTTTATAGCTTTTTAAACATCTTTCGCCGATTTTTAAGGTTTTTTTTATGGGTAGTTATGAAATGGTTTACTATATATTAAGATTAAAATCAACTCTAACAAGTTTCCATACTCTGTTATAAGAAAGTTCAACACCATATAAGTCTTTTATTATTTGTTTAGTGTCCATAATTGTGTAATTGCTTTTTTTATCGGTTAAAATATTTTTTAATTCTTCTTTTTGCTCGTCGTTTAATTTTCCAGGTCTACCACCGCCGAAATTTGGTATTAGACCTTTAAACCCTTCTTTGTTATATCTTTTTAACCATTCTGATCCAGTTTTTCTATTAGCACCAACACTTTTTGAAGCCTTTATAATAGTTGAACCTTGCATTAGCATTCTAATAAAAATTACTCTTTTAGATACTCTGTTTTCTATTTTAGGATCTTTCAAAACTTCATCAAGATCCTCAATACTCAAATGATTTTCTATAACAAATTTTCTTCCAGCTGACATATAACATATTATGCACCTCATTAGTTATAAGTTTTGGGGAATACTATAAATATTATATTCAATGATAAACTTGCTAAATTAATAATTCTTGATCTAATGAGAGTTTCTATAAACCTAATTTAAACATATATTGATATGATGTTTTATTATCATTTTCATTTTTTCATCGGAAAATTAGCATATTTTTGTCTTTTTAAGGCTAATTTCATCGTTATTTTTATGGTTTTTCCCTAATTTTTTCATAGCTATATGTTAAGCAGAAAAAATTTCCTTTAGTAATCTTGGTAATTGAATTATAGTTAAATGCTGTACATTCAATTTTTTAAAAACGAGAAATTGAAAAATTTCTCTAAGTTGTCTTCGACAACAAACGGGAAAATCTTCGATTTTCCCTAAATTTCTCGTTTCACTCGAAATAAAAAATTGATTAAAAATAAATTTCTCATTATTTTTTTTGATCAAACTTTTCTTACATTTAGGTAAGTTAGGAAATGAAGTTTCCGTTTATTCTCAAGCGAAGCATGAGAATTTAGAAAAATCTCTGATTTTTCGTTTTTAAAAAATTTGGCTGTGCATCTTTATTAAATTATCTATACTGGTTTCTTGGGTGGTTGTTAATCGTGTTTGACCAGATTTAAACACAGTTTTAATACATTGCATAGGGTCTTTGCTTGGAATCTCTTTTACTGGAAATTCTTTTATATTCTCATTTTCTCATCTGTTGCTTAACTTTCCACCTTTAGGTTTTTTTTTGAAGAGCCGTCATGTCCTCATAGGTTTCACACCACAATAACCTTTATCCTTGTAAATAACCTGAATGTTCATCAGTGCATAAATCTATTTTGTTATCATGTGGGGAAGCAGTAGTTAATTCTGTTTCTCTGATTAATCCATCAATTTTTTAGAAAAAAATTGATTAAAACTTTTTGATCAAACTTTTTTTAAAAGTTTGGCTTCTAACCCTCGTGGCGAGTTTTTTTTGTATGACCTGGATCTTGTTTAGGTATAGTTTGCATCCTGACTCATACTCCCTTCCAGACTCTAACCCATAATTATACTATCATATTCATTGGATAGAAACCATAGCTTCTATAACTCCAGATTTGCTTAACCTTTCTCTAAAGTAACCATTATTGTAAGCTTTATACAGGTATAATGGACCATCAAGAACATTTCGTTTAGGATACTCTACTCACATGAGACTCCTTATCTCAATTCTGGATCAGATAAACCATTACATTTTTTTGGATTATATGAGGCTTTAAACATTGACTATAAACATCGATTTTAGGTCTTCCACCTTTCTGTGTCTTATTTTTTGTAAGCTTGCATTTAGTATTGAGCGGAAAATTTCCCAATCTACTATATTGATCAATATTCATTCAATTTATACACCGTGTTTTTTAACATCACCGATATTTGTTGCTGATAAGATTAATTGCATTATTCATAATTATCACTTTATGTAATATAACATGTGAAGTCCCTAATACTCAAATTAAAACCACAAGGGGAGGGTGTGAATAATCGATACCTTTATATACTTACTACCACATTAGGTTAATATGGGAGTTTCATAATTTATAAATACTTATCCAAAATAT
>JAITGU010000038.1 GCA_031280375.1 Candidatus Methanovirga procula
TTGATTTTATTATTGATAATTTTTCATTAGAATCGTATTTAGTGAAATTTCAACTGAATAATCCTTTGATTTCCTGAAAACTCATTTTTAAAATTTTACTAAATTATTTTGTCTTGACACTATTTTATTCATGTAATATAGTACTTGACATGATTTTTTAAGTAATGGACTTTTTAAATAGATATAATATTATTTTATTTTAAGTTTTATTTAATTGAATAGTATATTTTTTGATATAATTATTTTGAATTATTTAATAATGAAATAATCTATGTTTAAATGATATTTTCAAACAGAGAATAAATTCTTCTAAGTCGAAAATAAATTTTCAACAACGAAGAACAAATTCTTCTAAGTTAAAAATAAATTTTTAACAATAGAAAAACTCATTAATTAAATTATTAATATCAAGGACTACAATTATCAAAAATTATTTGTATGCAACAACCTCATGGAACTACAATTTTTTCCACCATTTTTTTTACAATACTATTGTTAAATTATTTAATCCAATTGTGTTTCTATAATCTATGTCTTTAGCTATTTCTCGAATTATAGAAATCCCAAGTTTATTTTTTGAAGGATTGCTTTCATTACCATATTCTATTGGGTTAAATGGTTTACCATCATCCCGAATTCTGAAAATAACCCCATTTTTAGTTAAAAGAATCCTAATATCTATGTAGTGCTGTTTAGATGATAGAAAACCATGTTCTACAATATTTCCTGCCATTTCTTCTACACATAATGCGATTTTTTTAAGTTTGTCTTCACAATGAGGATACTTATCAATGAATGAATAAATCTTATTAGACAGTTCCATAACTTGCTTCATATCATTTTCTATCGAAATTTCAAAACTATCTTTAATATTCTCCTCAAAACTATCCTCCAACATTAGAAAATCATTAACTTTTCTAGGCCATATTCCAGTTTTAATTCTTATTAAAATAATAAGACCAACCAAAGTAAAAGTTTCTCCTAAAAAGAAACAAATCCAAAGCCCGTCAGATCCCATTATTGGTGTTAAAACCGTGGCAAATAAAGATATTAATAAAAAACTATGTGCAAAACCTATATAATTCGCCATATAAGTATTATTTATAGAACTATAAAAATTTAAGAATATAACTCCAATTAATGAAGGAGGTAATGATAATGCAAATAATTGAAGGGAAAATGTTGCCGTGGGAAGAACCTCAGGGTTTTTGCCAAAAAGACCAACTAAAAATGAGGAAAATATTATGACAAGTAATGAAAGAGGAACTATAATATACAAACCCCATTTAATTGATATTTTCAAAAGATCATATAGTGAACGTCTATCTTCTTCACCATAAAAAATCCCACCAAGTAACATTGTTGTCATTCCAACCCCCATAGCTACTGCACTTAATAATTGATTTATATTTGATTGAATAGACAAAGCACCCATCACTATTACTCCACCAACCCATAATGCAATATTATTAGTAACAATTGTTCTTGCCATTGTGAAAATTCTATTTAATGCTGTTGGCAGTCCTATTCTAATAATTTCAATAGCTTCTCTGAAATTATGTATTTTAGATAAATGCAATGTATTTTTTTTAGTAAAAAAATGAGAACATAACACTAACACACCCAAAGTATAACTAATTGATGTTGCAATACCAATACCAAACATTCCTAAGTGGAATACAGTGACAAATAGAATATCTAAAGTTATATTAAAAATAGTTGAAATTGTGATTGAAAGCAATCCTAAGTTAGGATTATTATCTAATCTAGTATATGAAAATAATACTTGAGATAAAATTAAAGAAGATGTTCCTAATATCAATCCAAACATAAAATCAGAAGCCAATGGTGTTAAAGCCCCAGTAGCACCTAAAAGAACAGATAGATAATCTACATAAAAAGGAGAAAATGCAGTTATTATTATTGAAGTTATAAGCCCAATTAAACAAGTCATAGTAAAACTATCATTAACTTTTCCTCTTTCTTCTCGCCCAATATAATTAGAAGATAATATTGTACCTCCATTTCCAAAAACTGTTGCAAAAGCCATTATCAAAATAAAAATAGGAGAAACTATACCATAAGCAACCATGCCTTCATTTCCCATGAAATTGCCGACAATCAAACCGTCAATCACCATTCCTAAAGTAGCATTAATTAGTCCTATTATTGAAACAAACAAGTATGATTTAAAAGATTTTAGAATTAAATAATTATTCGTTAGTGTATTCTTAATTATAACACCTCCTATTTAAATAATAAAGTTATCATTGCAAACTCAATAGTATTGCATTGACACCAATGCTGTTAACTTAAACATTTAAATTTTCTAAATAGTAAAATAATTCTTTAAAAATGGATTTTATTATTTTTAAAAAATAAGTTTTAATGAACCTTTTTTTAAAAGGTTCTTATAAATCTTAAAAATTTAAGGTAATATTTTTATAATTTAAAAGATTTAATAACAAAATAATTTATATTCATAAAATTTATTAAATTGGCATTGACATTCATTTAAATTAAAATATTGAACAATTTAATTACATATGGATATAATTATATTAAAATTGAGGCTGTCCAACAATTATTTTTGTTCAACCTATATAAATTCTTAAGTGAACAATTTTTAAATATTTAAAATAATTTAAATAATTTTCAATAAAAATCAATAGACTAAATTTTTGTTCAGCGAGTCAGAATTGTTAGACAGACTCAATTATTACAAAAACATCATAGCTAACAAATTTATACATCCCTCAAGTATATGTGAACATGATTTTATTTGTATTCTTAATTAAATATATATTTTGTGATTTAACCAATGCTGTTAATTTAATGTATATAGTAAATTGTTCATATTTATTATCTGTATTATGTTCTATTTAGACAAATACATATAGTTGCATTATCACTAACTGTAATACGATCTTAAAAGAGTTTTTTGAGTTAATAACTTCGGATGAATTTTTAAAAATGAGCAAAATAAATTTATCAACAATTAACAAATCTATTACTCCCATCAAAACAAAGTTATCGACCCACTTCCTTGTAAAAATACTTCTTATCAACATTTTCATGAAAAAATAAATATTAATCAAAAATAAAAAAATACAACAATTAATAAGTTCTAATTTAAAAATTTAAGTAGTATTCAATTAGTTAGCAAAAATATAGGATAAATTTTCAATCATGAACATTTTAATTAAAAATTATGAACATTTAATTAATTTATTATTATAACTAATATTTTATAGAAATATCTAAATTAATTTGACTATGTAAAAAATTCAGTGGGTGAAATAATTTTTCCATGATTTTGATCCCATTTAACCCTTTGAAGATCTAAATAAACTTCAATACTTTCAATAGTCTTATATAACTTCTTCA
>JAITGU010000083.1 GCA_031280375.1 Candidatus Methanovirga procula
GTTAACATGATATTAATTAATATCCTTTCTCCTATTTAAATATTATGCCAATATAACATTTTTTAGATTTATTTTTACATCGGCATCACCATGCCACCCACTGAATTTTTTACAATGTCCTTGTTTTTAATTAAAATAGTTTTTCCAACATATTCAATATATCTTTCATTTTTATAAAAAAAATTTTTTTACTTATTTTTTTATTTAAAATCAAATTAAGTTAATAATGGATAAAATATGGATAAAAAATTAATAGTTAACGCATGTAAACCTGAAGGAGAGTTAGGTTCGAAATTACTTGAAAAAATGAATAAATCCCATGAAGATTTAGCATTGTGGGGTGTTAGTCATTTATCTATTAATGATAATGATATTATTTTAGATATTGGTTGTGGTGGTGGTGTGAATGTTAAAAGATTTAATGAAATGACTCCAAATGGAAAAGTTTATGGATTAGATTACTCTGAAGTTAGTGTTAAAAAATCTATCCATTTGAATGAGTCTGCAATCAAAGAAGGGAAAGTTGAAATTATTCAAGGCTCTGTTTCCAAACTACCATTTGAAAATAATACTTTTAACATTGCCACATGTTTTGAGACAGTTTATTTTTGGTCTGATTTTGTTGAAGACTTAAAAGAAGTTAATAGAGTATTAAAACCTGGAGGCATAATTTTTATTTGTAATGAAGCTGTTGGCGAAGAATATGTTCTTGAAAAAATGAAAAAATACATTGAGATATTGGATATGAATATCTACTCTGAAAAAGAATTAAGATTCGCTTTGTTCAATGCTGGGTTCACTGACATTGAAACACTTAGAAAAGAGAATACTGATTGGGTTTCAGTACTGGCTTGCAAAAAATATATGAAAAACATTCGCATATAACTCTATTCATGTTTAACTAATATAATCCACAACAATATTTATATAATATTATCGTTAAAATATGATTGTTTATAATTTTGATGTAATTAAAATTTTAAAATATTAAGTGTAGTTACATCTAATATAATTTTATAAACAAAAAAAAAATGGAGGTTTGAAAAAAATGAATGCAAAAATATTAGCTATTTTTTTAATAATAGGTTCCTTACTCTTAAGTAACATTAGTGCTTTAAACTATAATGACACAACTATAAATTTAGATGTTAATGATAAAATTACTGTGAAAAGTCCACAATTCGGTTTTTGGCAGAGTGAAATTACTTTCAGAGATTCAAAAATAAGAGAAAAACAATATTCTCTGTGGGCTGCTGATCTTGCAATAGCAGACTTTACAAAATGTTATGAGAATTGTGTTACCTACAATGGTCAATGGTATGATGATAAAAATAATTTATATAAAAGTTATACTGTTAATAAACAATTTTCATTTGCAAAATCAGAACTCCCTTCAAGTCCTTGTTGAAAATAAAAAATTATTATTTATTATTTTTTTTTTAAATGTCTATAATTTAACTTTCTAATCCTTCTAAAATATGACTTTGAATAGCTAAAAATTCTTCACTATTTCTACTTCTTGGTCTTGAAAGCTTACTATCATAAACTTCTTTAATATGACCAGGATTTCTCCCCATTAAAACTATATGATCTGCTAAGAAAACTGCTTCATCAACATCATGAGTAACAAATATTATTGTCTTTTCTGTTTTCTTCCAAATCCTAACTATTTCTTCCTGTAATTTATGCCTATTCTGTATATCTAAAGCTGAAAAGGGTTCATCCATCAGCAATGTCTTAGGTTTATTTACAAGAGAACGTATAATAGCTACTCTTTGTTTCATTCCGCCAGAAAGCTCGTGAGGATAAAGATTCTCACTACTCTCCAAACCAACAGATTTCAAATAAGTTCTTGCTCTTCTAATATTCTCTTCCTTAGAATCATTTCCTAAATCTAAACCAAAAGTCACATTATCTAAAACTGTTAACCATGGGAATAAGGAGTATTGTTGAAAAACAAATCCTCTTTCTTTAGATGGTTTTGTGATTAATTTTTCATCTTCTAATATTTTTCCATTATCTCCTTTTTCAAGGCCACCTATTAAACGAAGCAGTGTTGTTTTTCCACACCCAGAAGGACCGAGTAAACAAACAAAGTCCTTATTCTCTATTTTCAAATTAATATCTTTAAGTGCAAAAACTTCTTTTCCATGAGTTTTAAATGTTTTACTTAAGCTTTTGATTTCAATTGTCAATTAAATCCCTTAATATCTTTTAAATAGCTATTATTTTTAATAATGGTTAAGACATTCTATTTTACCAGAATATTTTGTTTTGAATCTTTTTAAAGATTAGATCAAAAATTAGTCCAATGATTCCTATTGATAACATGCCAACAACCACTGCACCAGTATCGAATAGCTGTGAGGAGTTCATAATCAAATATCCTAGTCCACTGTTTGATGCAACCATTTCAGCTGTGACTGTACACATTAATGCTATTCCAACACCAACCTTTAAACCAGATATTATTGTTGGTATTGATGATGGGAAGATTATTTTAGTTATTGTTTGGAAGTTGGAAGTTCCTAAAGTCTTACCTGATTCTATTAGCACTTTATCAGTTCTTTTAGCACCATCAATTGTGTAAATAAGGATTGGAAAAAAGCATCCCATAAAAATAATAAAAATTCCTGGAATTAAACCTATGCCAAACCATAAAATAGAAAATGGAATCCATGCCACTGGAGGGATCGGCCTTAAAATCCCAACGATGAATTTACTCATATCCTCTAAGTTTTGAGACCATCCAAGCAAAACTCCAAGTGGAATAGCTATTACTGATGCTAAAAGTAGCCCAGATAAAACTTTAATCAATGTACTAATAATATGGGTAAATAACTTTCCTGAAATTATTAGTTGATAAGCTGATGCTACAACCATTATCGGACTTGGCATAACATAGTTTGGAACCAAAACAATTGGAACAGTGAATATATACCAAAAAATAATGATTATTAATGGCAACAAAATTGGCAGTATCTTTTTATTCAAAGTAATCATATTAAATGCTCTAATATTGTTTCTATATTTACAATTATTTTATAAACTATGTAAAAATTTAATTTATTTTTCTTGTTCTTTGTTTAAATAGTCATTTAATTTATAAAAAAATTTAAAATAATTATATTAAATATTATCTTCTGATTAACAAAATGATACTTTTAATTTTTATCCACTATTCTCATTGTCCCATGTCTATGAGCCCAACATTGAATGCAAATACCAATAGGGAGTCCAGCTGTATGAGTATGAGCCTTCATAACTTTAACATCCAAAACAGTGGCTTTTCCTCCAAGACCCATCGGACCAATATCTGTCTTGTTAGATTCGGACATAATACCTTCTTCAAGTTTAGCTAAAACTTCATCGGAGTTTCTCACGCCAATTTCACCGAAAATAGCTTTTTTAGCTAATTTTAATGCGTAATCACTCGTTCCACCAATACCAACCCCCACAATCATTGGAGGGCAGGGTTTATCTCCAGCATTTTTTACAGTGTCAACTACCAAGTTTTTTATCTCATCTAACCCTATTCCAGGTAGTGCCATTACTAACCTATTATTGTTTTCAGACCCGAATCCTTTTGGCAAAACTGTAAATTCTATGTAATCCTCATCAATTAATTCAATGTCAATTATTGGAATTTTAATACCTGTGTTATCTCCAGTATTAATCCTTGTTATGGGATCTACAACATTTGGCCGCAATGGTATTTCTTTAGTGGCTTTCCTTAAACCTGATAATATTCCTTCATAAAGATTTTCAACTTCAACTTTTCCAAGTTTTACAAAAATTATTGGTAATCCTGTATCCTGGCACATAGGAATATTTTTTTCCTCTGCTAATTCAATATTTCTCAAAATAGCTTTAAGATTTAAACAAGCTAACTCATTATCCTCTATCTTAAGAGCATCTTCTATGGATTTTACAACATCTTTTGGTAGAAAGATAACTGCTTCTTTAAAAAGTTCATAAATCACACTTTCTATTTCTTTTTCACTGATCATTCTATCCCTATAAAATTTTATTAACTGTTAAACTCTCTTATCTAAATCTTCTTATTTTATACTATTTTATCAATTAACATATTCTATTTTATATAACAATAATATATTAAATTTATAAAAAAGATAATATATTTTTAAATTAATTTTAATAATAATTTTTAAATAAAAAAATATTAAAACAAATTTTTAAACTTAATTAAAATAAAAAAATGTAAAAAATTGGTAAAATACTGTAATCTTCTTAAATCCTTAAATTTTAATATTTTTCAAGAACTAATAAAAAATTAAAATTATCTTGGTCCAATAGAACTTAACAATAAATATTATTTTAGGTATTATCTCACAGTTATATTTTAATTTAATGGTTATTATATTTTTTTAGATCTGTATATATTCTTATTTATTTTACTAAAATAGTTACAGAATTTCTTAAGTTGATGATGTAAAATATACTTAAAGTATGTATGAAAAGTCTAAGAAACTGATTAATTTGAAAAGTTAGAAAAAGAAATTAAATTGAATATAGAATAAGGAAAAGTAACTGAATTTAAGAGAAATAATTAAAAAAATAAATAAAGAATAAAAAAATAAATAGAAAATAATTCTATTTAAATTCTAATCCTCCTTTTGGACATGCTTTGATACATTGTTCACAAAGTGTACAGAACCCTACTAAAGGTAATGGTCCACTATCTTTGAATTTCAACATATTGTATGGACACACATCAATACAATCTCCACATTGAGTACATTTTGAAGGGCTGAACTGAATTCTTTCTCTTTCATACAGCTCTCCATCGTGTAGTTTTTCAATTGGAGTTAATTGTAATGCATTTTCAGGGCAAACAGCTGCACACGCTCCACATATTGCACACATTGTAAAAGATGGTTCTCCTGCATTTTTAATGGATTCAGGAGCTTGAACTCCATTTTTCCTTACTACTCTTATTGCTTCAGTTGGACATTTATTAGCACATGCTCCTATAAAATCACATTTTTCAGGAACATTCACTATTCCAAGTTCATTAGTGGGTAAGGCATCTCCAAGAGTCATGTCAAAGTCTATAGCATCAACAGGACAGACATTTACACAAAGTCCACAACTTGGACAGTTTTTTGGAACTTCTACTGTTAAATTAGAACCTTTAGCTTCTATGAAACTTCCAGGACATGCATCAACACAGTTATTACAGCCTATACACGCTTCTGCATCTACCTCAAAAGTATTGATAGTTTTATTACGTTTTATAGGTCGTTTACCTGATATAAATACAGCATCCCAAGGACATGTTTGTGAGCAAACCCCACATTTTATACATGTGTCTTCGTCTATAGATATTTCTCCACCAATTTTATCCAAAGTTATCGCATTAACTGGACATTCTTGGACACACATACTACATCCAACACAATCTTTGATATAAATGGCTCCTTGAATGTTTAAATCACGACTTTTAGGTTCTTTGTATCCATGAATTCCAATAACTTCAACTGGACATATATCTAAACATTTTCCACACATTACACAGTAACCATGTAATGGTAATTTAGATTCTGATTCGAGTTTAAGTGTTTTTTGTGGACATACATCAACACAGTCACCACATTGATCACATTTAGCAGGGTTGTAAACTATTCTTTTTTGTGGTACGCCATCTTCGAGTGTTAGTTCATCCATATCTAGTGCATTATTAGGACAAATTTCCACACATTTTGGTTCACCATTACAGATGTCACAGTTAATAACTTTCTGACCATCTAAAATAATAGCTGTCGATGGACAAGTACCTTGACAAGCCCCACATTTGATGCAGTCTTCTTGATTGACTACTATCATTATTCCAAACCTCACTTAAACTTTTTTAATTAGTTGACCTTCGCTATCGTAGACTTCAATTGTAGCCAATCTCATTTGAGTATCCATTGTATGGGTAGCACAGGATAAACAAGGGTCGTATGCTCTAATAACCATTTCCATTTTGTTGAATATTTCGTCTCCTACTTCAACACCAGGTTTGATGTAGTCTTTAGCTACTTTTTGTATACCCATTTCCATTGCTGGGTTGTTTTGTATTGTTGCAACAACAATATTTACATTGGTCATTAAACCGTCTTCATCAGTTTTGTAGTGGTGTATTAATGTTCCACGTGGAGCTTCAACAATACCAGCACCTTCACCAGCAACTCTTTCAATAGCATCTGGGAATTTTTTACCTGATAGATCTCCTTCTAATCCTGCAGCTGCACATTCAGCAGAAGCTAACATTTCAATTAATCTGGCATAATGGAAAAGTAATGGAGCTTGAGCATATCCAAAGTTTTTACGGAATTCTTCCAACCTTTCTTGAGCAAGAGGAGCTTCAGCAGGCATTTTATCACAAACATTAATTCTGGATAATGGTGCTACTCTGTAAATACCTTCAGGATATCCTAATTCTTTAATATATGGGAATTTTAACCAGGAGTATGGTTTAACATGTTCTGCTACAATATCTAAGTATTCAAGATTGTTGTATTCATATTCAATTTTAGAACCATCTTTACTCTTTATTCTAACATTTCCATTGTAAACATCCCATACACCATCTTTAACTAAACCACAGTGCCTTGTATCACCGAAGTTACCTAAGCTACTAATTAAATCAAGATTTGGAGTGAATACATTTTCAATCGCAAAGTCTAATGTAGCTTGTGATAATTCAATGTTCTTTTGAGCTTTAGCAAGTAAATCTTTTTGAGTTTCTCCGTCAAGTTCTGTTGAAATACCTCCAGGAGTTGATGAAATTGGGTGAATTGGTCTTCCACCTATTGCTTTAACAATATCTAAACCATTTCTTCTTATTTCAATAGCTTGTAGAGCTAAATCAGGTTTATCCTTGATGATTTGGAAGACATTTCTTACTTTTCTATCACCTGGGAAGTAGACAAAGTCAGGAGCTGCTAAGAAGTAGAAATGAAGAGCATGGGAGTGCATATAAGATCCCCAGTTCATAATTTCTCTCATTTTGTATGCTGCTGGCAAAATATCGTCATCTTCAAAGCCATAACATTGGTCTGATGCTTTAACTGCAGCTAAGTGGTGTTGTACATCACAAATACCACAAATTCTTGGAACTATCCTTGGAGCTTCTTCAACAGGACGTCCTTGCATGAATTTTTCAAATCCTCTAAATTCCATAACATGTAACTTGGTATCTTGAACATTACCACCATCGTCAAGATTTACAGTAATCTTTGCATGTCCTTCAATACGGGTTACAGGTTCCATAGTAAGTTTAACCATATTTATTTCCCTCCAGTTTGCATTTTAGCTGGAATGAATGCAGCTGGTAAAGTGTAAGTGTAGAAAGTACCAACAATATCATCTAATTGATCAGCTACTTTTTCTGGGTCAATTGTTTTATCTTCTTCAACACCATAATCTGAAGCAATAGCACTAATCATTTTCGCACCTTGATCAGACACCTTGGTCGTTGGTCCATAACATCCTCTACATTGAATTGCTGCACTTGGACACTCCGCTCCACATAATGAAATAGTAGCAGGGCCCATACAAACTAATCCTTGAGATATTAAACATAAATCATCTTCTGGTCTTCCAAGTTCAAATTGTCTTTTAATAACATCCATAGCTAAACCTGCTGGTGGTTTTTCTCTTGGACATACATCACAAAGGTTGGTTGTTGGGAGTTCTACTGTTTCACCTTTAAGTAAGGACACAACAGCTTGAGCAACAACATCAGATCTTGGAGGACATCCAGGAACATTTAAGTCCACTTCGATAACTTCTCCTAATGGTCTGACTCTACTTTCTAAGTGTGGTACTTCTTCATTAGGTACGATTTCTTCAGGATTAACTGTACTTTGAGAGTTAATGTAAGCTTCAGTTTCTAATTCTTTAACTGTATGCAAATTACCTAATCCTGGGACTCCACCGTAGCATGCACAAGTACCATAGTTAATAATGAACCCAGCTTTTTCTCTTAATTTTTCTGCTAATTCTCTATTTTCTTCGTTTCTGATTCCACCTTCTATGATAACAACATCCATTTCTGGAATTTCATCATATTTGGTATCCATTAAAACTGGAGAAAATTGGAATTCAGCAAGATCTAAAACATCTAATAAAGATTCGTGAAAATCAGCAATAGATAAGTGACAACCAGAGCATCCTCCTAACCACATTGTTCCTATTTTTGCTTTTTCTGCCATTATAATTCCTCCAAATTAAGCTTCAGCATTTAATTGACCTTTTAAAGGAGAATGTCCTAAGTCTTTAATTCTATTAACCATCATTTTAACGGTTCCAGCGAATTTCTCACCTTCAGATGCAGAAATCCAGTCGTGATATATTCTTTCTCTACCAATACCCATACCATCAGCTAATTTATAAATTAAACGCATCCTACGATCTAATTTATAGTTTCCTGCATCGTAGTGACAGTCACCGTGGTGACATCCTGCTACAATAACACCATCTGCTCCTTCTCTGAATGCCTTCAATACAAATTGAGGCTCTATTCTTCCAGAACACATTACCCTAATAACTCGAATATTTGGTGGGTATTGCATTCTTGCTGTTCCTGCAGTGTCTGCTCCACCATAAGAACACCAGTTGCAACAAAACATTACAATTTTTACATCATCATCAGCCATAGAGATTATCCTCCCATATTAAAATTATATCTTTAGATTTTCGATTTTAAATAAATAAAATAATATATTTATATTAAAATACTAAATTTTCAGTTTTATAAAATTCTTTATAAATTTTATGGTTTTTATTAAAACATTCTAAAACTTTACTTTATAAAACATTATTTTTTATGAAAACCTAAATTTTTTCAAATTATTATGTACTTTTTGATTACTTAATATAATCTCATTGTACCGATACTTATCTTTAATTCTAAATAATATAAACCTTACTTAGAAAAATAAATCAAAAACTTTATATATCATATTAAGATTTTCAGAAATATTATTATTAAAAATTTTTTAAGAATTATAATCAGGTAAAATAATAAAATAAGTTTTTATTAAAGTTTTTTAAGAATTTTATAAATATTTATAATTATAATTCAAATAAAGTCTTTCAATAATGTATAAAAAAGTTAAACATCTGTTAACATTAAAAAAAATTCATTTTTTAAGTCGTTTGAATTGTTAAATATGAAAAATTTGGCATATAAATCCTTTAAAATTAAGGTTTAACTAAACACTATAGTGTCTGTTAGTACAACAATTCTCAGTAAATATATGAAAATAAAATAAAAAGAACTGAATAAAAAAAATGAAGTATAACACTTTACTGAACTTTATTAACATCATATTTTTATTAAATTTTTTAAAAAGTTTAAAATGTCTTCCAAACCTTTAGAAAAGGTTGATCGAAACTATTGATATGATAAAAATAATAAACAATAAGTCCAAACTTTTAAAAAGAGAGAATAATGTAAACTTCGTTTACTAAGTTTTTCACGACCTTCAAAACCAAAAATCTCCTAAGTTCCTCATTTTGTTCAGAACAACGAAAAATCAGAAATTTTTCTAAATTCTCATGCCTCGATTGATAATAAACGGAAACTCTGTCCTAACTTTTTCACGACCACCTCTGAAACAAAGTTTGATCAAAATTTTCATATTAAATTAATTTAAAAAAAATTAATAGATATTTAAATTTAAATAATTTTAAGAATAATTCTTTAATAAAAATTAAAAATTAAAGCATTATAAATCAAAAATTAAGTAAGTAGAATAAATATTAAATAAATTGCAAACAAATCATCTCATAAAAAAATCAAGGAGTGACTCTACGAATAAAAACATGACCAATAAAATCATTAAATTTAGAGATGACAGAACTGGAAACAATTCCATACTCCAGAAAATTTAGCTAAATCTATAGCTATTGAAGTATCAGAACTATAGAATGTTTTCAATGGAGTTATAATCACGATAAAAAGCATGTTTTTGAAGAATTAGCTGATGTATTGATTTATTCCATTCAATGGCTGATATTTTAGATGTTGATATGGATGAAATTATTAATGATTAAGCTTAATGGTGAGAAATATCCTATTGGTAGTGTGAATAATAATATTGATTAATAATATTTTTTTGTTTTTAATTTAAATAATTATTTTAGATATTTTTCTTAATTTAACTAATATGTTCATTTAACATCTCTTTTTTAGATTAATAATATTTCTTCTGTTTTTAATATAAATTTTGAAAAAAGTAATATGGGTAATGATAATCATTTAAATACTACTTTTTATAAATTAGTATCTTATTTAATGTTATAGTGATTAAAAATATAGTTATTGAACTGTTTATAACATTAATTTTCTATTATGGATTTATGAGGAATATCATGTCAACACAATCAGAAGCAATACTTGAAAATAAGCTAATGAAACAATTAGTGGATATTGGTTATGAAAGTATTAAAATAGATAATGAAGATCAATTAAAGGAAAATCTTAAATCTCAAATTGAAAAGTTTAATAAAATTAATTTGGCTGATTCTGAGTTTGATAAGATTTTAACTCATCTTGAATCTGGAACTATTTTTAATAAAGCTGAAAAGCTTAGGGATAAATATGAGCTTATACGGGATGATGAAACTATTTACATTGAATTTTTCAACAAAAAAGATTGGTGTAAAAATATATTTCAAGTAAGTAATCAAATATCCTTTGAAGACAAGTATAAAACACGTTATGATGTTACTATTTTAATTAATGGTTTTCCTCTTATTCAAATTGAATTAAAGAGAAGAGGTGGGAGTCTTAAAAAGGCATTTAATCAGATATCCAGATATCAAAGACATTCTTATAGGGGTCTTTTTAACTATGTTCAGATTTTTGTTATAAGTAATGGTGTAAATACAAAATATTTTGCTAATAACAAAGGTCAGAACTATAAATTTACTTTTTTCTGGAAAGATAAGAATAATAAAAATGTAAATCAATTAGAGGAATTTGCAGAAGCTTTTTTAGAACCTTGTCATCTATCCAAGATGATAGCTAAGTATATTGTCTTAAACCAAACTAACAAAAATTTAATGGTTTTGCGAGCTTATCAATACTATGCAGTCGAAGCTATTGTTGATCGAGCACTAAACACTAATTTAAATGGTCATGTATGGCATACAACAGGTAGTGGTAAAACTTTAACTTCTTTTAAAGTTAGTCAGATTTTATCAGAGGAAGCAAATATTGATAAAGTTGTTTTTGTCGTTGATAGAAAGGATTTAGACTATCAAACCACTAAAGAATTTAATAGTTTTGCATTAAACTCTGTCGATGGAACTGAAAATACAAAATCTCTTGTTAAACAGCTTAAAAGTAAAGATAAAATGATTATTACAACTATTCAAAAGTTGAATAGGGCTGTTGAAAGACATCAAAGTATTGAGTCTGTTAAAGACAAAAAAATAATATTAATATTTGATGAGTGTCATAGAAGTCAGTTTGGTGAAATGCATAAATCTATAACTGGATTTTTCAACAATTTACAATACTTTGGATTTACTGGAACACCTATTTCGCTGAAAATTCTAAGGATGGCAAAACTACTAAAGATTTATTTGATAAAAGGCTTCATAGCTATGTTATTAAAGATGCAATTGCTGATGATAATGTTTTAGGGTTTTCTGTAGAATATAGAGGAAAAAATGTTAATAAATCTATCGATGATAAAGATGTTAAAGGCATTGATATTAAAGAATATTCTGAATCAGATTTAACAGGGGATCATTTAGACACGATCACTGATTTTATAATAGAAAAACACGATAAAATAACATATAATAGAGAGTTTAACGGACTTTTTGCTGTTAACTCTGTTTCTGTTTTGAAAAAATATTATAAATTGTTTAAAGAAAAAATTGAATCAAGAGGTTTAGATTTAAAAATAGCCACTATTTTTTCCTATGATTCAAATGAGGATTTAGATAACTACAATAATTATAAGGATAATAAGAATAATATAGATTACATCAGTAATGCAGTTCATTCAAGGGATTTTTTGGAGGATTGTATTTCTGATTATAATAAAATGTTTGGTAGTGATTATACAACTGGTGATTTTGGAGCATATTATGTAGATTTAGCTAAACGCTTTAAAAACAAACAAATTGATATTTTAATTGTTGTTGATATGTTTTTAACTGGTTTTGATAGTAAATTACTCAATACTCTTTATGTTGACAAGAATTTAAAATATCATAATCTTCTGCAAGCATATTCGAGAACAAATAGGATTTATAACGATAAAAAATCCCATGGTAATATAATTTGCTTTAGAAATCTTAAAAAAGCTACTGATGATTCTATTAGAATGTATTCTAATGAAGATGCTATAGAAACAGTGTTGATGAAGCCTTATATTGATTATGTTAATGACTTTAATGAATATTTAAGAGAATTCAGAAAAATTACACTAAATGTTGATGATGTTGATAATTTAAATACAGATATTGAAAAAAGAAATTTTATTACCGTTTATAATTATCTTCTTAGGGTTTTAAATAAATTAAAAAGCTTTACAGAATTTAGTTTTAATGATATTAAAATTGATGAGCAAACAATTGAAGATTATAAGAGTAAATATTTAGATATTAGAGATACCATTAATCATGGTGAAATTGATAAAGAATCTATATTAAATGATCTAGACTTTGAAATGGATCTTATAAGCAGTGATGATATTAATGTATCATATATTATTAATTTAATGAGGGAACTTGAGATTGATAGTCCTTCATTTGAGAAAGATAGGAAAGCTATTATTGATATTGTTAATAGAACTGAAGAGTTAAGAAGTAAACAAGATTTAATTGAGGAATTTATTAAAAAAGATTTACCTATCATTAAAAAAGAAGAAATTGATGAGAAATTTGAAGAGTATGTTGACATAAAACGTGCTGAAGAGTTTAATAATATTATAAAAGAAGAAAATATTGATGAAGATTCAACAAAAGAGTTTTTAAGTGAATATGAATACTCTGGTAAGATTAAAAAGGATATTATTAAAAAATCTATTAAATAAGATGGATTAGGATTTAGACTAAAGCGTTCTAAAATTAACATGATTGTTAATAAGATCACTGATTTTGTTGATAAATTTACTTTTTAGATTTTATTAATAGATATATTTTTGTTCTAATTCATTATTATGATTCAAAACCGAAAAATATATATGGTAGAATAGACAATGTTATGTTGTGTTTTGTTATAATTATTTAGAACACAAGATTTTAGACAATTTTAATACTAAAATATATACAAATTTGATATGTATTTTTGAAAAAGTTCTTAAACTTTGAAAATAAAATAAATCATGAATAATACTTATTTTAAATTATATTAGGTTAAAATTAATTATTATTAAAAATTAGATTGTTATAATTATTTATTAATTTAATAAACTACTTAAAATTGTTAAATTAAAAATATAAATATTTTTTTTATAATTTATTTATTAAAAACTTTATCAAATTGAATATAGCATAATAGTTCACCTTATTTCAATATATGTTCATTTAAGAACGAAGACACCTGAGGCATCAAGTGAAATAAAGGCTTACAACTTATATAATATATAATAATTTTTTATATATATATTTTACTATTACTGTATAAAGGTTTCAAGTTTAAAATCAACTTTAAAGGGAGGGGGTGTTAATAATATGAAAACTACAAATGAAGTTAAATTGGGTGAAATAGCTAAAGTTAGTTCTGGAATGTTTACTAAAAGATATGATGCAGAAAATTCAAAAAATAACGATTTTCCATTAAATTATTATAAAACCATTTCAAATAAATCAGTTGAAGAAAATTACATCAATGAGAATCTATTTGAAAATCTTTCAACTGATAGAGATATTGATTCAAAATATATAGCTAAAGAAAATGATATTATAATGAAATTAAGTCCTCCCTATAACGTATCTATAATCGATTTTAAGAAGAATTATGTCATTGTACCTTTAAATTTTGCAATTATTAGGTTAAAAAAGGATGTTGAATTCTTTCCAATGTACTTATCTTATTTACTTAACAGCTACAATATTAGAAAACAACTAAGTAGATTAGTAGAAGGTAGTGGAATTCAAGTCATGAAAATAAGTCATGTAAAAGAAATAAAAGTGAAAAAGATAGCTATTTCAAAGCAAAAGAAATATGCTAAACTATTTTCTTTATTAAATGAAAGAAAAAAACTAATGAAAAGAAAATTTGAAGTTGAAGAAATTTTAAGTGAAAATATTATTAATCAATTGAATAATTAATTAAATGTTTATAAATTATGTTTATATGATAATCTATTCTTATTATAATTAATATGAGGAGCCAATACTTATGAGCGGATATAAAAACAATTTAGAATCTAAACTATGGTTTATTGCAGATGAACTTAGAGGTAACATGGATGCGAGTGAATTTAAAAATTACATTTTAGGATTTATTTTTTATAAATATCTATCTGAAAAAATTGAAATATACTTAAATGATGAGTTAATTGATGATAAATTAAGCTTTCAAGAAGCTTATGAAAATGAAGAGTATAAAGAAGATTTAAAAGAAGAAACCATTGAAAATTTAGGATACTTCTTAGCACCAAAATATCTATTTTCAACCTTAGTTGAAGATGCAAGAAATGGAGAATTTATAATTGATATTTTAGATAAATTACTTAGAAAAATAGGGGATTCAGCTACAGGACATGAAAGTGAAGATGATTTTGTAAACTTATTTGAAGATGTTGATTTACAATCATCAAAACTTGGAAAAAAAGTAGATGATAAAAATAAACTCATTAGCACCATTCTTTTAAAAATATCTGAAATTGATTTTAAACTTGAAGAAGGAGAAAGTGATATATTAGGTGATGCATACGAATATCTTATTTCTCAATTTGCATCAAGTGCAGGTAAAAAAGCAGGAGAATTTTATACTCCTCAACAAGTTTCTAAAATATTAGCTAAAATCGTGACAATGGGTAAAAACAGACTTAGAACTGTTTATGACCCAACATGTGGATCAGGTTCACTTTTACTACATGTAGCTAAGGAAGCAAAAGTAGAAGACTTTTATGGACAGGAATTAAATCAAACCACCTATAACTTAGCAAGAATGAATATGATTCTTCATGATGTTAAATATCAAGACTTTGATATTGAACAAGGAGACTCATTAAAAGAACCAATGCACATTGATATGAGATTTGAAGCTATCGTGGCAAATCCACCATTTTCAGCTAAATGGTCATCTTCAAAAGAATTTTTAGATGATGAAAGGTTCTCCAACTATGGTAAGTTAGCTCCTAAAAGTAAAGCAGATTTTGCATTCCTACAACACATGATACATCATTTAGATGAAAACGGAACAATGGCAATAGTCTTACCACATGGAGTGTTATTTAGAGGAGCAGCAGAAGGACACATTAGAAAATATCTAATTGAGGAGAAAAATTATTTAGATGCTGTTATAGGGTTACCTGCAAATATATTCTATGGAACAAGCATACCAACAGTAGTCTTAGTATTTAGAAAGTGCCGTCAAAAAGATGATGAAATTGTTTTCATAGATTCTTCTAAAAACTTTGAGAAAGTTAAAAATCAGAATAAACTAAGAGATGAAGATGTTGATAAGATAATAGCTACTTATAAAAATAGAGAAGAAATAGAGAAGTTTTCACACTTAGCTACTTTAGATGAAATAAGAGAGAATGATTATAATCTTAATATTCCAAGATATGTGGACACTTTTGAAGAAGAAGAGACTATTGATTTAGAAGAAGTTGTAAAAGAGCTTAAAAAGATTGATGAAAAAGTTATAGCTATTGATGAAGAGATAAAGAAATATTGTGATGAATTGGGGATTGAAGCTCCTATTAGTAGGTGATCAGATATGTCTGAAGGTAATCCTGAAAACATTGTAAAAAATGATTTAGGAGCTTTTGAAAGAATATTATATGTAGGTGATGAAGGGGTAGTAACTATCCAAGTAATCTTTGGTGAGGAAATAATCTGGGCAGACCAAAAATCTATGGCAAAGCTATTCAATGTAAGTAAACAAAACATAAGTTATCATTTAAATGAAGTCTTTAAAAGTAATGAACTCGATAAAAATTCAGTTGTCAAAGAAATTTTGACAACTGCTTCAGATGGGAAAAAATATAAAACTAATTTTTATAATTTAGATGCAATCCTCTCAGTAGGTTACAGAGTAAATTCAAAAGAAGCAACACAATTTAGAAAATGGGCAACAAATATTCTAAAAGAATACATAATCAAAGGATATGTTTTAGATAAAGAATTACTAAAAAAAGGTGGAAGATTTACTGAAGATTACTTTGATAAGTTATTAGAAGATATAAAAGAAATTAGAGCCTCAGAGAGAAGAACTTATGAAAAAATAACTGATGTATATGCAACAAGCTATGATTATAATCCTAAAGCAGAGCTTACAAAAGAGTTTTTTGCTAATGTTCAAAATAAATTACACTTCGCTGTAACTGGTAAAACTGCTCCAGAAATAATTAAAGAAAGAGTAGCTATCGACAAACCACATATGGGGCTTATTATTTGGGGAAATGCTCCAAAAGGAAAAATATTACAAATAGATGTTTTAATAGCTAAAAACTATCTTAAAAAGGAAGAAATTGAAAAATTAAATAGAATTATTCTGATGCTAATTGATTATGCTGAAAATCAAGCCTACGAACAAAGACCCATGTCAATGAAGGACTGGATAAATGAAGTAGATAGATTTTTAGAATTTAATAGATACAAGCTATTAAAAGATAAAGGTAAGGTAAGTAAAAAAGAAGCAAAAAAACTTGCTGTAAGTAACTATAAGAAATTTAGAGTAATACAAGATAAAAACTACAAATCAGATTTCAATGAATTTTTAGAAGAATCAAAGAAGTTATTAGAATAATAAATTATTAAATGATTATAATTATTTATTAATAAATATTTTAATTTTATTTAAATAGTTTATATTTATTGTTAATATTTTTTTGAATACGAAGAGGTATAAAATGCAAAATATCTTTCAAAATAGTGAGTTAAAAGAAAATGAAGTTAATATAACTTTAAAAAAGTTATTTGAAGGTCATAGTAAATTTATTAAGGATTCCTTAATAAATTCTAAAAAGGCTGGAAGACCTGCTAAATGGCATAATTTAGATGGTACTATCTGTTGGGTATCGTGTTAACTCTAAAAATGCAACAGAGCTTAGAATATGGGATACAAGTGTTTAAAAGATCATATTGATGAGAAGTTTGTAGTTCTTATGAAGATATTAAGAAATATTGTGATGAGTTGGGGATTGAAGTTCCTATTAGTAAATAGCTATTATATAGACTTATGATTATTTTAATAATTATATCAAATCGTGGAATTGAAAAAGAAGTAAATTGAATTCACATATTATTTAATATAATTTTGACTGTAAATATTGTAGTAATTCTTTAGACTTTTATTAGGAGGTTTTTTAATTGGATAACTATAATTATGAAAAATTAAAATTCATAGCTTTTTTATTATTTTTTAATGAAGAAGAACAAGAAGATCTTATTTTTAATGATAACATTAAGCTACGAAAAATACATGATAATGAACATGATGATTTTATGGAAAATTATCATAGTGAAATTTCTCCTACTGTTTTAACACATGTTTTAGACATTAAAATTGATAAAAATATAGTTAATCAATCAAAAAATTGGCACAATAATCATAATTTTGAAGAAATAAAGTGGAACAGTTTGGATGATGAAAAAAAAGAATTTTACATAAAAAAAGTTTTATTTGATTATTTAAATAGTTTTATAAATTCAATTAATATTGTAATAGATATTCCTATTGAAATGACAACATTAGGAAAATATGTTAATAATAAATTGGAAGATTTTATTGAGTTTGGAAATAAATTTTTTGCATCATTTTTACATGAATCCACGATAAATAAAGAAGATATTGGAATGATAATCAATATTTTTAAAAAAAGGAACAATTTAAGATTGAAAAACAACGAGGACTATAAAAAAAATTGGTGGTTATTACCTTTCGAGTATTTTGAAAAATATCCTAATTCTGATTTTCTTGCAGATCAAGTAATATATTTAAATATAATATTAGAATCATTATTGTCAGATAAAAATGAAAATACTGAAATTGGTTATAGGTTACGATTTAGATCATCATTATATTTAAATAAAATTGCAGGAGTTGATCCAAAATTTGTTCAAAAAATTATTAAAGAATCATATAATTTTAGAAGTAAAATTGTACATGGAAGTATTTCTTTAAATGATATTGAAAATATAAATATTAAAAAGATAAATGAATACACTATTTCTTAAGATCTTGTATATGTATTTTTCAGGATTTATTAAGAATAATGCTTAAAGATGCGTTTTTATACCATTCTACTGATTCAAAAACGGAATTTATTAATTATATTGATACATTATGTATTAATGTTCCATCAAATATTCCATATAATTTAGAAGAAATTGAAGAATATTGGGATAAACTATAATGAAAGTTTGAACAAATTTTAAGAATGTTAATATAAACTGTTTAATAAATGGTGAAATATGAGTTGTGTACCTGAATTAAGATTTAAAGAGTTTAATGGGGAATGGGAAGAAAAAGAATTATGTGAAGTATCTAATATCAATCCTAATTCTTCCGATTTACCAGATAATTTTATTTATATTGATTTAGAAAGTGTTGAAAGTGGGATTTTAAAACAAAAGAATGAAATCCAAAAAGAAAATGCTCCTAGCAGAGCTCAAAGAGTTCTTGAACAAGGAAATATTTTATTTCAGACAGTACGCCCTTATCAAAAAAATAACTTATTTTTTGATTATGATGATGATTTTTATGTTTCTTCAACAGGATATGCTCAATTAAGAGCTATTGATAATCCTAATTTTCTTTTTCAGATTATTCATTTAGGAAAATTTGTAATTGAAGTCTTAAAAAAGTGTACTGGAACTAGCTATCCTGCAATTAATTCTACAGATTTAAAAAAGATAAAAGTCAATATTCCTAAATTAGAAGAACAAGAGAAAATAGCTAATTTCCTATCAAAAATAGATGAAAAAATAACTATCTTAGAAAATAAATTAGAATTATGGAATAGCTATAAAAAAGGAGTCATGCAACAACTATTCTCACAACAACTAAGATTTAAAGATGAAAATGGGAATAGCTATCCTGACTGGGAATCTTTTGAATTAAATAAAATTGCTGATACTTTCACTGGATTATTTGGTAAAACTAAAGAAGATTTTGGAGAAGGATCTCCGTTTATTACTTACAAATCAATATTTGATAATGTTAAAATTGATGTAAGTAAATTAGAGTATGTTAATGTGTCCTCCTCTGAAAAACAAAATAATGTCCAATATGGAGATATTTTCTTTACAACTTCTTCAGAAACACCTGATGAAGTAGGAATGGCATCAGTATTTTTAGATGATGTTAAAAATTGTTATTTGAATAGTTTTTGTTTTGGGTTTAGATTAAAAGATAGAAATAATTTTTCTCCAGAGTTTTTAGGATATTTTTTCAGAAGTCCTATAGTAAGAAATGAGATAAAAAAAATTGGCACAAGGAAGTACTAGATTTAATATGTCAAAAACTTCTTTAATGAAACTACAATTTAATTTACCAAATTTAAAAGAACAGGAAAAAATAGCTAACTTTTTAATAGATATAGATATAAAAATAAAAATAATTAATAATCAAATAGAAAAAAATATAGAATTTAAAAAAGGATTATTACAAAAAATGTTTTGTTAATATTACTTTTCATATGCTCTCTCGAGACTGTAAAAAAGTGTGGAGTTTTTCATGAAAATTCATGTTTTATATATAAAGAAAACATGAAAAATTGAAAAAACTCCACAAAAATTTACAACCTCGCTCTCTCGGATAATATTTATATATCTTTTTTAATAAACTTTTATCTGTTCCTTTATTTAGGGAATAATTATCCCAATTTCAAAAGAATCTATTGAAACTTGTCTACGATAAAATGATTTTTATTTCATGGGATACTGTCCAACAATTATTTTTGTTCAACCTATATAAATACTTAAGTGAACAATTTTTAAATATTTAAAATAATTTAAATAATTTTCAATAAAAATCAATGAATTAAACTTTTGTTCAGCGAGTCAGAATTGTTAGGCAGACTCATGGATTTAAACTCATTCAAAAAAATTAAGAGGTTTAAAAATGGTTTATAGAACAAAAACTTATATTGCAGCAGATTGGTCTGATGATAATGATGCTGTAAATATGCTATATAAATGGAAAAATAATAAATATTGGAGTTTAGATTTTGTTAATGCACATGATTTAACAACTGCTAGAGACAATAGTTTAAACTGTAGTATTAAAGCATCGTTAAAATCTCGACTTGATGCTTCTAAAACTTTTGTGTTAATTGTTGGGAAACAAACAAAAAATTTAAGAAGTGGTAGTTGTCAATATTGTGATGATAATAACAGTTATCAAAGAAGTTGCAATAGAGGAAAAAGTCCTGATTATCGTAGTTATATTCAATATGAATGTGATATTGCATATAGAGATATTTTTAACAATATAGTTGTTTTGTATAATACAATAAAAGTTAATAAATCATTATGTCCTGAAGTTTTGAAATCGATAGGAACTCATGTTGCAATGGTTTATTATGATGATGGAAATTATTATTGGGATTACCATGCAGTAAAAAATACATTAAGTCAGTAAGATGGAGATTTAATATGGCATACAGAAATAAAACTTATATTGCATTTGATGGTGATACAGATATGGATTACTATAATATGCTTAAAGCTTGGAAAGCAAACAATAATATTGATTTTGATTTTTATGATGCACATGAGTTAAATACTGCTCGTGATTCTAGTTTAACAGAATCTATTAAAAATCAATTAAGAGTAAGATTTGATAATTCAAAAGTATTCGTGATTTTAGTAGGTAAAAATACTAAATGGAATCGGAAATATATTCCTTGGGAAATTAAACAAGCAGTAAATCGTGATCTACCTATAATCGTTGTGAATATAAATAATAAAAGAAAAATGTGCAATGAAACCTGTCCAAAGTTATTAAGAAAAAAATTAGCAATTCATATTCCATTTAAATCGAAAATATTGCAATATGCAATACAAACTTGGTCAGGGGTCATGAAAATTATAAAAATCAAGGTAAATCTTGTGCTTATTACTATAAAAATTCAGTCTATGATTCTTTAGATTTGTAGGGAAAATATGAAATTATCTTTTTGTGATCAAAGTAATAGAGACTATTTTTATAAATATTCTAGTTGGCTGATTACATTTTTATCATTTATATTACTGCCTTTTAATTTAGCCGAATTGTTTTCATTTGAAATAATAATGATAATATGGTTAGTATCAGTAATAGGGACTTTATCAATTCTATATTTTATTATTTGGCAGATTAATAAGAGACGACAATCTATATCTTTCAAAATAAATAACACTGCTTTTGAAATTAAAAGTGGAGATATTTTTGATGAAAAAAATAGCCTTAAAGTAATTCCATTTAATGAATATTTTGATACTGATATTGAAAAAGGAATAATTTCAGAAAAAACTTTAAATGGTATTTTCATTAATCGTTTTTATAAAAATAGTAAATTTGAATTAGACAAAGCAATTTCAAATAGTCTTGAAGAACAGAAACTTCCACATAAACACAATTCGGATAGAAATAATGGTAAACAAGATTCCTATAAATTAGGAACAATTGCTAAAATAGACAAAGATTATCTTTTGACAGCACTCACACATTTTGATCAGGATAATAATGCACAAATTGAAATCAATGAATATTTTTCCTTTTTAATGATTTTTTGGCATGAAATTTACAAATTATATGATGGAGAGGATATTACAATGCCTATTTTTGGAAATGGGAGAACTAGATTTAAATTTTCTGGAAACAATACAAATATCAATTCTCAAAAATTAATTGATTTAATAATTTGGACATTTAAACTGAGTAATATTAAATTAGATTCCAAAATTACCATAATTATTTCTGATAAAAATAAAGATGATATAAATTTACTCGATTTCAAACAAATGAATTATTGAAATATATGAAAAGGTTTAAATATGTTAAAAAAGGTTTTTGGTAATTGTCCACAGGTAAAGGTGTTAGATTTTCTTTTATCTTCATCTAATAAGTATTTTAATAAATTTCAAATAGCTAATGGTTCAGAAATTTCAAGACCAACCTTAGATAATTTTATCAATGATTTTTTGGAATTTGGATTGTTAAAAAAATCAAATCAAGGTTATGAATTAAATGTTAGCTCTGAATTAGTTAAATATTTTATAAAAGCTAATCTTTTATTAGCTAATACTGAAATTGATTTACAAAAAGATAACTTTAATTTGGGAAATTATTCTGATGATGAATTAGATGACTTATTAAAAGATATATTTGAAGATGATATTGATTATGAAAAAAGAATAGGAAATAATGAAGAAATATTAGTGAATAAACAAGAATATTCAGAATTAAGAGATTTTTATATTAAAAACTGTAATTTAGTAAAATATTTAATGAATAATCAATTTTTTGATAATCAACCCTCAAATATAACTAATTTTAAAAAAATAAGATTTAATCATGGTTTAAAATAATACTAAAAAGGTTTAATGAAGTCAAAAGAGTTAAAAATCTTTAATAGAAATTATTTAATTAAACAGTAACGATAATATGCAGTATATTTATAAATTGTATTAAGATTAAAATTAGGTATAGATATTATATAATACTACTAATATAACATTAAATAATAGTAGAATTAAATCATATAATTGAGATTATCATGGAGTATATTTATGAAGGATTTGCCTACTGACATTGGAACTTTCTCCACTATTATTGAAAACAATTATTTATATGTGGATAAAACGGAATATATTTATAATATGGCAAAACCAGGGAAAAAGTATTTTTTATCAAGACCTCGCCGTTTTGGAAAATCATTGTTAGTCAGTACTTTAGAAGAACTATATAAAGGGAATAAAAAGCTTTTCAAAGATTTATATATTTATGATAAGTGGGATTGGAGTAAAAAGTTTCCTGTTCTTCATTTAGATATGAGTGATTTAGAATATTATAGTATTGATCAGTTGAAATTATCCTTACATGAACTTGTTGATATGTTTGCTTTGAGATTTTCTGTTAATCTTAATAATAAAACTTTAAAACTAAAATTTTCAGAATTATTAATGCAAATTTATAGTGATTATGGTCAAAAAGTTGTTGTTTTAATTGATGAATATGATAAAGCTATTTTGGATAACATTGCGGATTCAGATTTGGCTGAAGAGATTCGTAAAGAATTGAATAATTTTTATGGTGTTTTAAAGTCTTCTGATAAGTTACTTGAGTTTGTTTTTCTAACAGGTGTTTCCAAGTTTTCTAAAACCAGTATTTTTTCTGGTCTGAATAATTTAACTGATTTAACTTTAAATCAGAATTTTTCTTGTATTTGTGGATATACTCAAGAAGATTTAGAAACCATTTTTAAGGATTATTTAGTTAATTTTAGTAAGGATAATAATATTTCTTGTGATGAGCTTTTAGTTTTAATTAAGGATTGGTATGATGGTTATTCTTGGGATGGTTCTAATCGTCTTTATAACCCTTATTCTATATTGTCTTTATTTACTAAGGGTGAATTTGGTAATTTTTGGTTTGAAAGTGGTACTCCTTCATTTTTAATGGATTTTGTTAGAAATAATAAAAGCACAAATATTCTTTTTGATAAAAACATGAGTTTTTCTGGTGATTTTCCAACTTTTATTCTTGATAAGCTTGATTTTAAAACTTTACTTTTACAAACTGGTTATTTAACTATTAGAGAAAAATATGCAAAACCTGGTAGGCTTACTAATTATAAATTAGCTATTCCTAATAAAGAGGTAAATGATTCTTTATATAATTCGATTATTGAAGAGTTTAGTGATGATGATAGTTTAGATGTTTTTCAATTGGCAAATATGTTTTTAAAAGCTATTAAGTCCTGTGATAATAAAAATCTTCAGATTGTTTTTGATAATCTTATTTGTAGTGTTCCAAGTATTTTGTTTGGCAAAGTTAAGAAAGATATGCGAGAGTCTAATTTTCACATTTGGTTCTTATCATGGTTTAAATTAATGGGCTTTTTTGTGATTGGTGAAACTCCTACTTCTGATGGATATATGGATGCCGTGCTTAAAAAAGATAATCTGATTATTGTTTGTGAGATCAAATATAGCTTAGATAAAGATTTGAATAATTTAGCTCAAAATGCTATTAATCAGATTTATAATAATAAGTATTATTCTCCTTATACTGATTGTGATGTGGTTTTGTTAGGTGCTGCTTTTGGTGATCGTGAAGTTAAATCTATTATTGAGCCGTTAAAACAATAATTAAATATTCAATTTAGTATTATAGTATGTCCCAAAACTTTTATATCATTTTATTAAATTTTTAAAATTAGATAGTATTTAATAAAGTTAATTAGAATATATTTTTGAATATTAGTAAAATTATAAATACTAATTTTTCTTTAATTGCTAATTAATTTTATATTATTCTTTAAAAGGTTTAAATATGTTAAAAAAGGTTTTTGGTAAATGTCCACAGGTAAAGGTGTTAGATTTTCTTTTATCTTCATCAAATAAATATTTTAATAAATCACAAATATCTAAACTTTCAGAAATTTCAAGACCAACCTTAGATAATTTTATCAATGATTTTTTGGAATTTGGCTTGTTAAAAAAATCAAATCAAGGTTATGAATTAAATATTAGCTCTGAATTAGTTAAATACTTTATAAAAGCTAATCTTTTATTAGCTAATACTGAAATTGATTTACAAAAAGATAGCTTTATTCAGGAAAATTATTCTGATGAGGAATTAGATGACTTATTAAAAGATATATTTGAAGATGATATTGATTATAATGAAAGAATAGAAAATAATGAAGAAATATTAGTAAATAAACAAGAATATAAAGACTTAAAAGATTTTTATATTAAAAATTATGACTTAGTAAAATATTTAATGGATAATCAATCTTCAAATATGCTTAATTTTAAAAATATTTATTGCAAAACATGTTTTTGTTGATTGGATCTGTATTAATAAATAAGTATAAATACTATGTGTTACATAATACATATTAAAAAATATGGAATGATAATATGGCATTTAAAAAAGTTACTTATACACTACCAATTGAAGCAGTTAATCAGATAAATAATTTATCTAAACGTTATGGGAAGTCAAAATCTGGAATAATAGCGGATTTAATAATGAATACTGAATCAAAACAAGATAAATTACTAAAAAAAATTGTTCATCTTGAAAGTAATAAAAAAGTTACTTTTAAAGACATGGAAGGTATTATTAAAACAGATAAAGAATTTGACCCAGTTGAATTAAGAAACAAAGTCTACTTAGACAAGGTTAAATAAGGATATTTCTTGAACCAAGCTTTATAATTAGTTTCTATGCAGAAAAATCAAATAAACACAAAGAAGCTATACGAATTCTTAACAAGGTTGAAAAAAAGAATATGTACATTTCTTACATAGTAATAGCTGAAGTTTTAACTGTTTTAAGAAAAATAAATTCTAAGGATTTTATAGTTGAAGATGCATACAACCACATGGTTAATGAAATAAAAATCATTGATGATACAGAATATTATGAAGAATCATTTAAGTCATGTTTAGATAATAAAACAGGCTTTTTTGACAATCTTTACTATATTTTAATGAAAGACTTAGGAATAAAAAATATTATAACTTTTGACCCTGATTTCAATATATTTAATGATATTAATAAAATTTCAAACATCAAAGAATTAGTTTAAAAACGATTTTTTACCATCAACTGTTTCTAATTATAGAGAAAATTTTCCATTTTTAATAAATGAAAATGCAAAAAATTTTTACTCAAAAATTAAGATTTAAAAATCATGAACTGGTAAATTAAGTCTTTAGGAAAAATAGTGCATAAATAAACATTTGTTGCAGTAAATCTTTTTTAAATTCTTTCATGTTTTCTAATTCAACATTTAACTTCTCTATTTTAGTATCTATAATTGTTAGAAAATAGATATTTTTTCTTGTTCTTCTAATTGTGGAACCTTAATTTTTATTTTCAAAAGTTCATTTTGAGATAGTTCATTTTGAGATAGTTCATTTTGAGATAGTTCATTTTGAGATAGTTCATTTTGAGATAGTTCATTTTGAAATAGTTCATTTTGAAATAGTTCATTTTGAAATAGTTCATTTTGAAATAGTTCATTTTGAAATAGTTCATTTTGAAATAGTTCTTTTTGACCAGTTCCTCCAATTAATATTTCAGATAGTTTATAAAAATCAGGTCTACTAAAATAATATATAGTAAGTTTGATAATGTTCTTAAAAAATGAATTTCTTTAAATTAATATTAATCTATTAAATATTCTTTATTAGATAAAATACATGATATAAGCATTGATTTTTTTAAAATAATTAATTTTTACTTATTAAAACGAAGAATTAATTCTTCTAAGTTGAAAATAAATTTTCAATAATTAAAGAAAAACTTTGTTTTTCTAAATTATAAAATTAAAAATTTTATAATTAAAAAATAAGAAAATCATGGATAATAATTCTATTGAAAATTTAAGAAAATAACGGAGACTTCGTCTCCTAAGCTTCTCATTTCATTCGAAACCAAAGATTTTCTAACCTTTTAAATCTTCGATTTAAAAAATTTAAAAACTTTTCCAAAATGACCATATATTTTTAATTTGAAACTTAAAAAATTTAATTTTACAAAATATAATTAAAAATAAATTAAAAAAATAAACTAAGCCATTAAGCTTAGTTATAAATCATATTAATTAGTTATAATGAATTAAATCATCTTCATTAGAAACAGGTTTAATCTTCTCCATAGCTTTATTAAATGATCTCATAGGGACTTCATCAGACTCCATACTTTCTCTAAGAGTAAGCATAGCTGCTTCTCTGCATACAGCTTCAATATCTGCACCAACATACCCTTCACTCTCTTTAGCCAATTTTTCAAGACTGACATCATTGGATAATGGCATATCTTTTGTATGAACATTGAAAATAGCTAATCTTCCTTTTTCATCTGGACTATCAACTTTAATATGTCTATCAAACCTTCCAGGTCTTACAAGTCCAGAATCAAGAATATCTGGCCTATTTGTTGCTGCTATAATAGCTACATCTCTAAGTTCTTCCATTCCATCAATTTCTGTAAGCAATTGATTCACAACTCTTTGAGTCACGCCAGAATCTCCTGTAGATCCTCCTCTTGAAGATGCTATTGAGTCTACTTCATCGAAAAAGATAACTGTAGGTGCAGTTTGTCTTGCCTTTCTAAATACTTCTCTAACACCTTTTTCAGAGTCTCCAACCCATTTAGACAATAATTCTGGTCCTTTAATAGCTATGAAGTTTGCTTCACTTTCATTTGCTACTGCCTTTGCAAGTAATGTTTTTCCTGTTCCTGGGGTACCGTAAAGTAGAATACCTTTAGGCGGTTTAACACCGAATTTTTCAAAGTTTTCAGGATACTTTAAAGGCCATTCGACAGCTTCTTGTAATTCTTGTTTAGCGTCATTTAATCCACCGATATCATCCCATTTAACATCTGGAATTTGTACAAGAATTTCTCTTAAAGCAGATGGTTGGATTTCTTTCAATGCTTCTTTAAAATCATCTTTTTTAACTATTAACTTTTGTAAGACTTCTTTAGGTATTTCTTCATCTGTTTTAATATCTGGTAGAACTCTTCTTACAACTCTCATAGCTGCTTCTTTACATAATGCTTCAAGATCTGCCCCTACGAAACCATGAGTTATTTCAGATAGTTCATCTAAATCAACTTTCTCGCTAAGAGGCATTCCTCTTGTATGGATTTCAATAACTTCTTTTCTCCCATCCTTGTCTGGAACACCTATTTCTATTTCACGATCAAATCTTCCAGGTCTTCTAAGTGCAGGATCTAGTGAATCAGGTCTGTTGGTTGCTCCAATTACAACTACTTGTCCTCTTGTCTTTAACCCATCCATCAAAGTTAATAGCTGAGCAACAGTTCTTCTTTCAACTTCTCCTTGAGTTTCTTCTCTTTTTGGAGCTATTGCATCTAATTCGTCGATAAAGATTATTGATGGGGCATTTTCTTCTGCTTCTTCAAAGAATTCTCTTAAATTTTCTTCAGAACCACCAACATATTTGCTCATTATCTCAGGACCATTAATGGCTATAAAATGAGCATCACTTTCACTTGCAACTGCCTTTGCAAGTAATGTTTTACCAGTTCCTGGTGGACCATGCATTAAAACTCCTTTTGGTGGTGAAATTCCCAGTCTATCAAATAATTCTGGTCTTTTAAGAGGGATTTCAATCATTTCTCTAACTTTTTTAACTTCCTCCTTAAGACCTCCAATATCTTCATAACTAACATCAACAAGGTTAGACATTCCATCAAGCTTGGAAATATCCACTGGTTTTTCTTGGATTTCGATATTAGTATTTTCACTTACTACAACAACTCCAGAGGGATTTGTAGAAACAACAGCAAGTTTAATTTCGCCTAATTGAGGAATATTAGTTTGACCAAAGAAATCATCAGCAAAGAAATCATCAAAAAATCCTCCAGATCTTTTTGTTCTGAAACCAGAGTTTATTATATCTCCTTGCACCATTGTTTTATTTAAGAATGCAGGTTTGAAATTTCCTTGAATTTTAATATTATGTTCAACTGGTGCTAAAACAACCTTTTTAGCTTCTTTAATCTCTGCCTTTTTAATTTCCACTTCTTCTCCAATGGATGTTCCAGCATTCTTACGAATTGTTCCATCGATTCTTATTGTTTCTAAACCAATATCTGATTGAGAGGGTATTACTCTTGCAGTAGTGGATTTATTCCCCATAATTTCAATTACATCTCCTTCTTGAAGATTTAATTTTTTCATACTTGTTGGATCTATTTTAGCTATCCCAATACCAACATCACTTTGAGAAATAGCTTCTGCAACTTTAAGTTTAAAATCTTCACTCATAAGAAACTCCTCCAAATTTTTTTATTTTATGATTAATGAGATTTAATTAATAAATTTAAGTAATATAATTTTTAATATATAGATTTAATAGTATAAGATGGTTATAATAAAGAATTCTACATGCAACATTTAACAAATAAGATCCCACAATAATATTTAATATATGAACAATCATACATATTTGATAGTTATTGTAGGTTATAGCATGATTTTTCAAACTCATAGAAATAATTTTATAAACAAAGGCTACTATTATTTTAATTCATGAAAAAAACAAAAATTTAACCAATATCAACAGAAAACTAAAAATTAATCTTTAAAATAAAGTTTAACAAAGTTTACCATTTTAGTTAACTTTTGTTATTTTAATTATGTTTTTCATAATATATAAACTTTTCGGTGATGAGGTTGTAAACTTTTGGATAGTGACCCTTTAATTTACTGATATATTTATATAGGAGTTTATGCATAAATGATTACATAGGTGAAAATATTTCTGTGTATGGAGAAAGGTGAAGAAGGTGGACAGTTTAGGATAATTAAATAAATTAATAACATATATTTATATATAGTAAAAAATATTGACACTGTAAAAAATTCAGTGGGTGGCATGTTAATGCCGACGAAAATAAATCTAAAAAAGCTTTATATTAGCATTAATATATAAATAGGAGAAAGGATATTAATTAATATCATGTT
>JAITGU010000120.1 GCA_031280375.1 Candidatus Methanovirga procula
CATGATATTAATTAATATCCTTTCTCCTATTTATATATTAATGCTAATATAAAGCTTTTTTAGATTTATTTTCGTCGGCATTAACATGCCACCCACTGAATTTTTTACAGTGTCAAAAATATGATAATCAAATGAAAATACGGTTTTACATGCTATTAACAGAATATAATGAAATTTTAAGAGAGTTTAATTATGAAGAAGCTGCTAAGAAGAAAAACGATTTTTTAAACAAATTGGACAATTTATTGAAACATGGTAAAATACCGAGGTTTTTTAATAAAATTTACAGACACTTAGCTAATAGGTTTAAAAAGTTAAGCACACATACTAAAGAGATTAATGTGGATAGAACATCTAACAAATGCGAAACATTCAATAGTTTGTCTCAAATTAGACATATTAAGAATAATTCTAAGAGTCCTAAGTCTTTGGTGCTTCGGTTGGCTTCGACAATGAAAACTTACTTTCCTAATTTCAGAACTTTGCAAAAAAGGAAAAAATATGGGACTCACCCGTAGAGATTTACAGTGCCTATTTTTCTTTGTTATTTTAGTAACAATAGCTTCAAATGTATTTTTCCCTTCTTTCAATGTATTGCTTAAAAGTTTAGACAATGCAGAAGTTGAACAGGCAATTTCATTGAACAATATTTGTCTACAAATAGGTGCGATCATAGGTAGTTGTTTAAGTGGGGTATTATTAACATTCATGACATTTAGTATGGTCATGCTACTTTCATCTTTTTGTTTTGTAATTTCATTACTTTTCGTTAGCTTATTCAAAGGAACTATTCATAGAAATACTTCTTCAAGACATGAATTTCATATAATTAATGAATATTTTGAGGGAATAAAGTATGTTCGTTTGAATAAAGAAATTATTTATTATATCATCATTGTTTTAATGAGTAATATGATAATTTCTTTTGTAAACACAGTTTTACCTATTTATAACTTGAATGTTTTGCATGGAAATAGTGAAAACTTTGCTATGTTAGATTCACTTTTCTCAATAGGGAGTATGATTGCAGGCCTAATGTTAATTTATTTAAAAAAAGAATATAAGATGTTTAACTTTCAGACTTTAAATATTGTTTTGTCGATAACATTGATCTTTACTATTATTTTTCCTTATTTTATTTTTCCTTACTTTTTCATGATTATAATAGGTTTAATAAATGCATTATCTGGAATATTATCCAATACTAATTTAATGAAAAAAACTAAAGAAGAATATGTTGGGAGAGTTTCAAGCACACTTTGGATGTTCTATTCTATTATTTCACCCATATTTTCTATTATTCTAACAACAATAGAAAGTAATTATTGAATTTTTATTCTTTTTTGTGTATTTTTATAATATTCATGACACTATCATTACTATTGTCAAAAAACCAAAACAACATTTAATTCATAAAAATAGGATATATTAGAAACAATATAATCAACTTAACAATTTTTTTATTTAAATTAAGAGAGGGTATGGTCAATGTCATCAACTTAACGATTTTTATTTAAATTGAGTTTTATTTTTTCCATGGTTTTAAATAAATTGCAAATTTTTTTATATAAATTTGTCTAATTTTTCACGAAAATATTTAACCAAATTTCTTAAGTTGATGACATTGGGTCATGGTTAATATTTTTACAGTATCATTTTCTTCATGTTTAATTTTATGTTTTCTATATTGTTTAAATTGATATTCTCTGCATGTTTAATTTTTTCCTTTAATCTTCATTTCTTTGGTTTTAGATAGTAAATTTCAGCTATTTTATCAGAGATTTTAAAAAAACCATCGGTGTATTCATTATTAAATATTCCACTTATATCATCTATTTGCCATTTAATTATGTCTTTCAATGTATTTAGATTAGCAACTCCCCTGTATTTAAAAGTATCCACCCCATATTCTTCTTTAAGAATATCCACCAATACATCCAAGACTAATTTTTCATTATTTAATTCATTATCAACATTTAAGGAGTCATCATCAGATTTTAAAAGTGGTGCTGATTTTTTATTAGCTATTTTTGTCACTGGAAATAACTTGTTTAAATCCAGCCTTTCTCTGTAGTTACCTTTTTTCTGTAATTTTTCAATTTTATCTTGAAGAAGAGATTGAATTTTAAGTAAGTTATCATAGTCATCTGTTTTATCCACAATTTTTCTAAATATCTCCTCTGCCTCTGTTTCATCGTTAGAGTTTATGGTAACTCCTTCAACAAATTTTTGAATAATTAATGATATGTAACCTGTTGATTCCTCTGGTTTTTTGATTGATTTAACTATATCAATATAATTTGCCCATACGGAATCACCATTCCCGTGTTTTAACATTAAGCTTTGTTTACCCACTCCAACTATTTTGTAAGGGCCTATGTTAATTCCTTTTATCTGGTTTTTATTTTCAAGAAAATAATCCTTTATATGTTTTATATTATCTTTTTCTTTGATCTGATATTTTTCCATATTTCCACCATTTAAATCATATTTTAGTTTTTATATCATTTAAGTTATCATAACTTATTATTTAATTTACTATTTGGTTTATATTCTCGTAGTTAGCTTATATATAATATTTTTCTTCTTATTAATTTGTTTGAGGTTTGTATGTGGTTTTAATATTTTTATTACTTAATTTTTAATGATCATTTTAATTTTTAGTATGTTATGTTAATACACTATCTATTATTTTTTCCACATTTTCTTTTAATTGTTTATTTTTAAGATATAATAATAAAATATAGTATAAGATTATTACTTATAGTAGAAAGTTATAAATAATTGAAAATGCAAAAATATCTTATTATTATATTTTAACTTTATACCATTTAAAAATCGTTGCATTTAAATTATTATATTTTAAAAGTATTAATTTATTTAGTTATTAAAATTTTATTCATGAAAGATTATTTATTTAACTTTAAAATTATCATATCCATAGAAAATCATTTCAAACCAGGCTGATTTCTTGATGTTATGATTATCTCAATTATCTATTATTTGTTTTAATTAATTATTTTTATAAAGAACATTAATTATTTAGAAAATTGAAATTTAATGGATTCTATATTTTTATAATGAGAAATAAACTTTTTTGATTTTAATTATTTTTATTTGAAAATAAATAATGAATCTATTTTAAATAGCCACTGATATTTTTAAATTTACAAAAATCTTTCATAGTTATTTCTATTATATATTAATTTCATATTATATTCTATTATTAAATTACCATCATTTTATTCATATTTATTTATTCAGACTATATTATCATTATTACATTATATTCATTTAATTATATTCTAAATTTATCTTTATTAATAACAAAAGTTGTTTATATGGACTTTAAGAAAATTCAGATGCCTCGACTTGTGTATATAGGTTCTGGTGTGATAAATGAAACTGGAAAGATATGCAATGACTTGAAGATAAAGGATAATCTTTTAATTGTTACAGGTTCTCTAACCCAAAAAATAGCTGGAGATTTAGTTAAGGAAAACCTTGAAGATTCAGATTACAATGTTTCTTTGGTTAAAATAGATGATGCAACAGAAAAATCAGTAAAGTATGTTGAAGGCAAATCAGATGATATGTCATTAATATTGGGAGTTGGTGGGGGAAAAGTTATTGATGTTTCTAAAATGGCATCTAAAAGTAAAAATGTGGATTTTATATCCATACCAACTTCAGCTGCTCATGATGGAATAGCTTCTCCTCTTGCTTCCATAAAACAAAATAATCAGGATTCTTCATCATTGTATGCTCAAGCTCCAATTAGTGTAATAGCTGATACAGATATTATTAGAAAAGCACCTTTTAAATTTTTATCTTCTGGCTGTGCTGATGTAATTTCAAACTATACAGCTATTAAAGATTGGCAATTAGCTAATAGATTACGCAATGAATCTTATAGTGAGTCTGCAGCAGCTTTATCAATAATGACGGCTAAACTAATTATAGAATCCTCTGATGCAGTGAAAAAAGAGCTGGAAGAAAGTGCTAAATTGGTTGTAAGGTCTTTGTTTAGTAGTGGAATGTCTATAAGCATTGCTGGATCAAGTAGACCAGCAAGTGGTTCAGAACATAAATTCAGTCATGCTATTGATAAAATTGTAAAGAAACCTGCTTTACATGGACATCAATGTGGTGTTGGAACTATTATGATGATGAATTTACATGGAGGAGATTGGAAGTTCATTAGAGATGCATTGAAAGATATTAATGCACCTACAACAGCTTATGATTTGAATATTGATCCTGATGATATTGTAGATGCATTATCAATAGCTCATGAAATTCGTAAAGATCGTTACACTATTTTAGGAGAAGGTGGACTTTCAAGAAGTGCTGCTAAAAATTTAGCTATTAGAACTGGAGTAATTTAAAGGTGGTTTTATGATAACATTGATTGGTGAGGATTTAGCAAAAAAAGATTTAGTTTTCCTTTTTAACAAAGCAGCTAAAGAATGTGAAGATTGTAAATTTAAGACTTCTTGTGTAGAGTCTTTAGATGAAGGAAGGAAATATAAAATAGTGAATGTTCGAGACAATCATCAATTTTGTCCAATTCATGATAAAGAAAAAGTCAATGTTGTTGAAGTTGAAAAAGCAGATATAACCACATTTATTGATGCTAAAAAATCTTTTAAAGGTTCTACACTTAATTATAATACTCCTGACTGTAATATCAAATGTATATATCATAAATTCTGTTTTGCCGATGGTTTAAAAGAAAATGATAAATGCACGATTGAAGAAATCTTAGAAAAGCATGTTGAGGGTTGTGTTAAAGGATATTCTCTTGCTAAAGTTGTTTTGAAAATCAATGAATGATTTTATCATGTCTACAGTCTTTGATATTAATAATTTAATTAATGAATTTTTCATATAATTTTTAAGGCTGTGCAACAATTATTTTTGTTCAATTGGTATATATACTAAGTTGAACAATTAAATAAATTTTAAAAAATAAAAATATATTTTTTATAATTATTTAACTAAATAATACAGTATTGTTCATTGAAGTTGGAATTGTTGCACAGCCTCTTTTCTATTGTTAAAAATTTATTTTTAACTTAGAATGCTTCATTCTCAATTTTTAAAAATATCAATTAAAAATAATTTATTTCCTTATTAAATAATTTAAATTAATTATATTAAAAAATATCTTTATTCAATTAAACAAAAAATTTTAAAATAAGATAGTATTATAGTTTATTTAAAAAGTCCATTACTTAAAAAAATTATTTCAAGGATTATAATGTAATTCTTGTGGAAGGTGAGTTTATGGGTTCATGGCTGTTTACGGTGGCTTTAAATAGCTATTATGGGAGTTTTTATGATAGATAATAACTCATTGGTATTGGGCTCGCTGATTTTAATATCTGCTCTAATTTCAATCAGATTATCAATTACAGTGGCAGTGATTGAAGTCATTTTTGGAATGATAATTGGAAATTTAGGATTTTTAACTCCTCAATCTTGGATGCTATTCCTTGCTACTTTTGGTGGGGTATTAGTTACATTTTTAACAGGTTTAGAAATAGACACAGATTTTATGAAATACCAATTTAAAAAGATATTTCTAATAGGATTTTCATCATTTTTTGTTCCTTTTGCATTGGTGTCTATTTTTTCATATTTCATTGTTGGTTGGAATTTATCTGTTTCACTTTTAGCTGGAACAGCATTTTCTGAAACATCAGTTTCCATTGTCTACTCAGCTTTAGTTTCTAAAAATCTTTCAGACACTAATCTTGGCAAAGTTTTAGCAGGAACAACTTTCGTCACGAATATTTTCACAGCATTATGTCTTAGTGGATTATTCATTATTCCAAATATCTATAGAGAGTTTCTATAAACTTAATTTAAACATATATTGATATGATGTTTTATTATTATTTTCATTTTTTCATTGGAAAATTCACATATATTTGTCTTTTGAAGGTCAATTTCATTACTATT
>JAITGU010000085.1 GCA_031280375.1 Candidatus Methanovirga procula
AACATGATATTAATTAATATCCTTTCTCCTATTTAAATATTATGCCAATATAACATTTTTTAGATTTATTTTTACATCGGCATCACCATGCCACCCACTGAATTTTTTACAATGTCCATTTTTTAAGTTTTTTTCTATATTCATAATAATCCTCTGTGAATAAAATAATTAAATAAATATTATAAAATATGAAATTTAATTTCTTTGAAAACTTTAAATATGAGTGATTCCAAAATATTTTATAATATTAACACTAAATAATACATTTATTAAACATAATATTATATAAATGTTTTGATGAATTTTTTTTTATTTATAATATCCTATATTTAGTTAATATATTATATAATCATCTAATTACATATTTATTTAAGAATTATCAGTGTATAAAAATGTGAAACAGTTTGATAATATCTTCAATTCCTCATTTTAATCTGACAATGAATATTCACTATTTCTTTTTTTAAATATTCTACAAGTAAGTCACATTTACCTCTTTAAGTTCATTTAATATTGACTCAAACTCTGTAACTTTTTAAGCTCTTGAATACCATATGTCTTTAAGTTCACATTTAATATTGACTCAAACTATAGTTATTAAACTCATCATCAAAAAAGCTCATTAAAAAATATTAATTTATGAAAGACTTAATAATCACTGTATAAAGAATACTACAGTTATATAAAACTATAAATCATCGATTTTAGTGTTATAAAAATCATTTTCCTTTAATTTATCCATAAGAAAAAACAGATGAAAGAAAAAAAATTCTGAGTAGACTTTACTAAACACTTTTAGAGAGTGTTTCAGCACCAAAAAACATGCCCCTCCTTATTTTATAGGAGAATTGTTTCTAAAATTCATGGTATTGATATATAAAATAGAGAGATTTTAAGATTAGATTCATGTATAGTCATTTTTGAAAATTTTATAAAATGACTGAAAATCCTTTGGATTTTCATAATTACAAAAATTGCAAAAGCAATTTTTGGTAATTTTCATATTTATAAAATTTTTTATTTTATAAGTCTAAAAATCTCTGATTTTTAATAATTACAAAAATCTTTGATTTTTGGTAATTTTAATAATTAATGTACATTATTTAAATTTAATTTAAAGATGTTTTATAAGATATAATTAAATTAATAATTTATAAACATGACTATAATAGAAGATTTTGTAATAAAATTCATGAAAAATGGTGATGGGTTTATGTTAAAATTCCAGTGTTTACATATAAATCAGCAACAGCAAAAAATACTTTCCTGAATGTGCTTATTATGGGCTAAAGTATCAAAGTTAACTCCAAATAAATAATACACTACAAATCCTCGCTGAAAATGTGAAAACCTAACACCCGATATTTTTTATTATATTGTAATAATATATAATTTCATTTAATAATTAAAAAATTAAATTTCTAAAAATTGAATTTTCTTTTAAAAAAAGAAAGCTGAAATGGAAGATTTTTGTTAACTATTATTTTCATCATCAGAAACTACAACTTCAACAAAAACAGGACCAAAATCTTCTTTATCTTTCCACATAGCAACAAAAACACCAACATGTGAGAGGTTAATTAATCTATATTCTGTGACAACATTAAGAGTTTCAAGATCTTTTTTCATTCTCATTATTCCTCCAGAATCCGTGTCACCAACGATACTTACTGCTGAACGTATTTGTTCATCCATTCGATTAATTAATTTGGCAGCATTATCTGAAATATCATCTAAAACTTGTCCATCTAAATGTTCAACCAATCCATCTAAAAAATCAGCCATTTGGTTAATAGCCATGTTTTTAGCAGATAATCCTCTTACAATAAGAATAAATTCAGAATCTAATGCTGGTCTCGAATTTTTAAAAGCATCTAAGTATTCCATAACACTTCCAGCAATTTTATGTAATTTTACCATATATGATCACAAGATAATAGTACTATAAAAAAATTATATTAAAAAAAATTAAATATTATTTTCCAAAATGGCTTAATTCAGATTTTAATGTTGTCATTGTAGCAATCTTCTCAGCAAAAGCATTATGTCTGTGAATACTTTCTTCATTCACTTGACGAACTGTTACTAATGTATCATCAGGCAAATGTGAATATTGTTGAATGATTTTTTCAATCATATTTCTCACACAATCCTCAACAAAGTAAGGATTATTATGTGCCTCCATAACTACAGCATTTTCATCTGGTCTTTTTAGAATTTCACAAACATTAGAACTCATAGAACCTTCTATAATTTTTATTATGTCTTCTCCTTCAACATTTTGGTTTTCAGGAACATCAATTATAATGGTTCCTATCCCTCTTTGATTATGTGATGCGAAACTAACTGTATCAATAACTTTTTGAGTAGTTTCTTCATCTAAAAACTCTAATAATTTGGCTCTATCTGCTTCTCTAACTGACTCTTGAGCACAAGGACAGACAGTCATACCAACCACTTCAGCACCAATACTTTTTCTAATAGAAATCTTTCCATTTTTTCTATATCCCACTGCTTTAGCTATTATCTTTGTCATTTCTTGACTTTTATTTTGGGTTACAGGAGATTTTCTAATAAACATGAAATCACTTTTCATACTTACTTCTGCCATTTCAGCGTATTCGTGCTTAGCCATCAATGTATTAACAATATCAGCACATAAAGACTCTACTTCTACACTTTCATTGTTAACAACTTCTTCAACAACTTCACTAATAGCTTCAGGATTTCTGGACATGTGAATTCCTTTTTGATTACTTGGAAGGTCTACAAAAGCATTGAATGTCGGTATTAAGACTATGGGTCTCTTATCACCTCTATCGATTTTTATTAGCTTTTTAACTCCTGTTACTCCAACTCGAGTCAAGTGAATAGGAATTCTTGGGTTATTATCTTGGGTATCTGGAAATTGTAATTCCATTTATGTCATCTCCCATTAACTACGATTTAAACATTAAAAATTTAAAAAGATTATATCAATGAATATTTATATAATGGATAATATTCATATAATGATTAATAGTTTATTTCTAAATAATATTTATAGTTAAACTAATGAATAATACTTATGTTAAACTAATGAATAAATTTAAAATATATCAAAAAATCCTGTGTCTTCTTTTGTAATTTTTAATACTGTTTGTGTATATGTTCTTTCAATAGTTGGTTCCTTTAGTAACATCTTGATAAACTGATTTAACTCATCTGTATCTCGAAATTTAGCGATCATAGTAGCATCGTACTTACCAGTAATATCATAAATCCCAATCACATTTTCACTGTATTCAACTTTATTTTCTAAGATTTCAGTTCTCCCTCCTTTAACTCTCAGACCAATTATCACAGTGAGATTATAACCAAGTTTACTATGATCTATAATGGTTGTAAATTTTTTTATAACTCCTGTTTTTACAAGTTTATCAATACGGTTATGAACTGTCCCTACAGAAATATCTAAATCTCGTGATATTTGTCTGTAAGGTGTTCGAGCATCTTGATTAATTATTCTTAGAATTTCTTTATCTACATCATCAATTGTTACTGTTTCTTTATTTTTCATTTTTTTCCCATCTCTTCCTTTAATTCAAAATAGTTTAATAATTAAAGATATATAAAAATATATTAATAATTAAAAGATAATATGATTTATTAGATAAAAATTTTAATAGAATAAGATAATAGATATATATTTAATTATAAAAATAATCAATAGTTATTAGTATCTATTAAATTTACATATAAGAACATTTTTATGAGTTATAATTTTACAAAATTTAATTAATAATCATACATTTATATATCTTTTTTATGTTATATACTTTATATTTTTTCTGAGCCTGTAAACTTCTGTGGAGTTTTTTCACATTTTCTTTATAAGGAAATGTTGGTTTTCATGAACCTTTCTACACTTTTTGACAGCCTCTTTTTTTCAAAAAAAATAAGAATCTAAATATTTTCAAAATTAAAAAATAATTCCATATTCAAATTTTAATTCGTGTCTATAAAGTTTTATTTCCCCATATAATGCCCAAATTGCATTTTTTGAACTGCATATATTTATGATAATGTTTTAATAAAGTAAAGGTTTAAAATTACTTTCAATTTTTTCAAAAAACCAACTACCATTTTTACACTATTTTTCATTCTCATACATACTATAAATTAATCCTATAAAAATGTTTCCATAATATGAAACTAAATTAACTATGAAAAAATCATTGTGTTTTTAAATTTGCAGTGTTGACAATTAAATCTTTATAATTATACCTTATAATAGTTCTATACCTTATAATGATTCTATATATTTGAATACTTTAAATCAATTTAACAGAATACAAACAATGTGTATCTTATTCAATAACTAATCTAAATTTTTAAATTAAAAAAAAGAGTTTATTTTCTTCTTTTTTTAAATTCGTTTAAAATATCTTCTAATTCAATGCCTTTATAGACCAAAAGAACTAAATTATGGAGAATTAAATCGACAGATTCTTCAACTAAATTTTCATCATTCTTAGATGCTATTATAACTTCTGTAGCTTCTTCACCTATTTTTTCCAGTATCTTATCTTCTGCTAATTTATCACTATCTT
>JAITGU010000144.1 GCA_031280375.1 Candidatus Methanovirga procula
CATGAAAATTCATCTTTTATATAAACGAAAATAAAAAATTTTCTAAATTCAAAATAAAAAAATTTTGAATTAAAGAAACCATGAAAAATTGAAAAAACTCCACAAAAATTTACAACCTCTTTAGATATTTAGATTTATATTTATCAATGATTTTTATTATATCATTTTAACTAACTTTATTAAATCATATATCTTTATTAAAATTTTAAAAAGTTTTTATAATATCTTCACTAAATTAAAATAATTTGAAATACTTTTTAAAATAATTTTTTAATTGTATAATATGTATTAATTAAAAGAAAATAGAGTATTTAAATGGTGGAATTATGGATGAAAAATTATCAATAGATGATGCAATAGCTAAGTTAAATGATGATGATCTTGAAGTAAGAACCTTAGCTATTAATAGCTTAGAGGGAATTGAAGATGAAAAAATAGTGCAGCCATTAATTGAAACCTTAAAAGATGATAATCTTATTATCAAACATAAAGCAGCTAAAATATTGGGTGATATAGGAGAACAATCTGTTGGTCCTTTAATAGCTATAGTTGAAAAAGAAGAAGGAGATTTTAAAAAATTTGCCTCTTTTGCTTTAAAAGAGACTAAAAGTGAAAAAGCAGTTAATTATTTTGTTGATTGTTTAAATAATAATGATTGGAGTCTTAGAAAGATTGCTGTTAGATCACTTGGTGAACTTAAATCAGTTGAACATATAGGTTTAATATCTAAGGCAATTGACGATGAAGATTGGGGTGTAAGGCTTGCAGCTATTAGATCTCTTGAGGATTTAGAAGTTGAAGAAGCTATAGATCCAATTAAAAAAGCAAGAAGAAAAGAAAAAGATAAAGATTTTAAGAAGGCTGCTAACAAGGCAATTAAACAAATTGAAAAAGTTATTAAGAAGAAATAATTATTACTACTTTACCAAGCTTCACTACAGATATTGTCTTCAGAATCCTAAGACATTTAATCGTCCAGTTTTCCAAGTATTTTCATTTTTATACGAATTTAAAATCACTTGTTAAAAACTGGCTTTATAAATACATTACTTAAAAAAATTATTTCAAGGACTATAATATAAAACTTTTAGGTTTAGTAGTAAAAACTTTTAGATTTAAATAATAGAGGAAACCATTATGAATGAAAATATAATTAGATTAACAACTCCTTTAAATAATGAAGTAGTGTCTAAATTAAAAATTGGTGATGTAGTTACAATATCTGGTCAGCTATTAACTGCAAGAGATCAAGCTCATAAACGCATTGTTGAAGAAGGTTCACCCATAGATTTAAATAATACTGTTATTTTTCATGCTGGACCTATTATTAGGACAGGAGAAAATTTAAAAAGCAATGATTTTGAGATAGTAGCTATTGGACCAACTACGAGTATGAGAATGAATCCTTATGAAAGCGATGTTCTTGATTTAGGAGTAAAAGCTATTATTGGAAAAGGTGGAATGGATGAAAATGTTGCTGAAGCACTTAAAAGAAATGGTGCCGTGTATTTAGTGGCTGTTGGTGGTTGTGCAGCATTATATTCTGATGCAGTTAAAGATGTTTCTAATGTTTTTTGGCTTGATTTAGGTGTTCCAGAAGCTATTTGGGAATTGAATGTTGAAGAGTTTGGTCCTTTAATAGTTGCAATGGATTCAAAAAAGGGCAATATTTTTAAAAGATAATATAAGTTATTAACAGTTTTACTTATATGGTCTTTTTTTTTTACTTTTCAACTCGCTCATAAGCATATTATGCTATTAATTATTATATTATCAATCTTTCTTTTCTTATTTTAAACTAAAAATTAATATTTAATTTTGTTTATCTTTTTTAAAGTTTTCAATTGCATGTATAATATTATTTAATCCTATTTCTTTTTTTAAACTTGTTTTAATAACTTCAACATTTGGATTTAAAGTTTTAACATCTTTAACCATTTTTTCAGTATCTGCTCCAACAGCATCAGCAATATCTATTTTGTTAATAATCACTAAGTCTGCACTCTGAAATATTAACGGATGTTTTTCTACTGTATCATCACCTTCACTAACACTAATTACAACTACACGCATATGGGAACCTAAATCAAAGTCTACTGGACATATTAAGTTTCCTACATTTTCAATGAATAAATAATCAATCTTATCTAAAGGCATATCATTAACAGCATGTTCTACTAAGTGTGCATCAAGATGGCATTCTTTTCCTGTATTCAATCCCACAACTGGAATATTGAATTTTTCAAATCTGTTAGCATCAAACTTACTTATAACATCTCCAGCTATTACACCGATTTTTCCTTCCATATTTTCTATAAGGTCTTCTATTAATGAAGTTTTTCCTGAACCAATGGCTCCTACAAAATCAACCCCAAAAATATTTGATTCATCAAACTTTTTTGTAATTCTATCAGCTATTTTCTTATTAGCTTTTGTTATATTATGCTGAACATCTATATCTGCTACTTTATGCAAAATATCACCCAGACTATTTTTAATTTTATACTTAATTAATATCTAATGCTCTTATATATATGATGTTTATTAATATCTAAGTTTCTAATTATGTTCCTTGATATTAATAATTTAATTAATAAATTTTTTATATAATATTTCTATTGTTAAAAATTTATTTTTAACTTAGAAGAATTTATTCTCTGTTTGAAAATATCATTTAAACATAGCTTATTTCATTATTAACTAATTTAAATTAATTATAATCTGAAAATATAATATTTAATCAAATAAAACTTAAAATAAAATAATATTATATCTATCTAAAAATTCCATTACTTACAAAAATTATTTCAAGGACTATAATTTAGGTTTATATTTGGTATTAATTCTTAATATATTTTAATAACTTATCTTATATATTTTTATTTACAATTTTGAGGTTGTAAATTTTTGTGGAGGTTTTTTAATTTTTCATGATTTTCTTTAGTTAAAACTTGTTTTAACTTAGAAAATTTTTAATTTTCGTTTATATAAAACATGATTGTCATGAAAACCTCCACACTTTTTGACAATCTCTAAATTTAAATGTTAGATTTAAGAACTAAATTTATCTTTAAATCCAATTTAGAAGCATCGATTTTTTACTGAAAATATGTGTATTTTAACCATGTCCATCCTCAAATATATAAAAAGTATATAAATTAAAAACACAATAACTATTATTTAATAAAAAGAGGTTCATACTATGACTAAATCATTGATTGAAGAACTACCAAAACTTTTAAAAAGAGGAAAAAAAGAAGCAGAGAAGATTTTATCTAATGAGAGTAATCTAATTTTACAATCGAATGAGATTGTACTCCCTTCCAAAGATAAAACTGGATATTTTAAGGATAAAGTCAAAACAACAAGTGAATGTGAATGGTTTAACAAGTTAATCTATGGAGATAACTTACTTGCAATGCAGGCACTTTTAAATGAAAGTGCAGATAATCCTTCAATGAGAGGGAAAATTGATCTTATTTATATTGATCCTCCTTTTGATTCAAAAGCAGATTACAGAACTAAAGTACATCTTTCAACTGGCGATGTCCAACAAAAACCAACAGTTCTCGAGCAATTCGCTTATAAAGACACTTGGAAGAAAGGAACAGCCAGCTATTTAGAGATGATGGTTCCAAGACTTATTTTAATGAGAGAATTACTTTCTGAGAAAGGTTCTATTTATGTTCATATTGATTGGCATGTAGGACATTACTTAAAATTAATTATGGATGATATTTTTGGTAAAGAAAACTTTAGAAATGAAATAATATGGTATTACTCCACTTTAGGGCGACCTAAGGATAGATTCGCATTGAAACATGACACAATTTTTTTATATGGAAAAACAGAAGATACTTTTTTTAATATTGATGAAGCAAGAATACCTTACTCAGAGGAATACATAAAATCACATTTTAAGGATTTGGATGATGACGGTAAAGTATGTAGAAAAAGATTTGATGCTGGAAAGTGGAGAATTTATTATTCTGATAAAGGTATGGTTCCAAACGACGTTTGGAATATTCCATATGAAAATTCAATGTCCAAAGAAAGAGTAGGATATTCAACACAAAAACCTGTTAAACTTTTAAAAAGGATAATTAAAGCATCTTCTAATGAAAATTCTATTGTAGCTGATTTTTTCTGTGGTTCTGGAACTACGGGAGCTGTTGCTGAAAAACTTGGTCGAAGATGGATTATGTCAGATTTGGGAAAACCTGCTTGTATGATTACTCGTAAACGGCTAATTGACCAAGAATCTGATCCTTTTTTATTCCAGTCTATTGGGGATTATCAAAAAGAGCAATATGAAAAGTCTGAATTTAAGACTATTCGTGATTTGGCTCATGTTGTTATGAATCTTTATGGAGCTGTGCCATTTTCTGATAGTTATAGTGGTGGAAATAATCTTGGATATATTAAATATAATCATGTTCTTGTTTATGTTGATTCTCCTTCTAAGATGACTGGGCGAAATACTCTTGTTAAGGCACAAAAGCTCCGTGAAATATTTAAAGGAGGATGGAAGAAAGTCGTTGTTCTTGGGTGGAACTTTACTCAAACGATTGGTGATGATATAAAAGAATTTAATGATAAGAATTTAGAGGTTTTAGTTATTCCTCCAGATTTATTAGAGCAACTTAAAACTAAATCAAGTGCTAAAAAGCTAATTGAGAGTGAAAATCTTAGGTTTTCATCTTTACAGTATCTTCGCCTTAGAGATGTTAAAATTGAGGTTTATGATAGTGAAAATGAGAGATTAACAGTTGAATTGGATAATTATTGCTTATTATCTCCTGATGCTCTTCCACTTGATGATAAAAATAAGAAAAAGTTACAAGAAGTTATTAATTCGGATCCTTTAAGTTTAATTGAGTATTGGAGTGTTGATCCTGATTATGATGGTGAAATATTTAGAAGTAAATGGCAGGATTATCGTCAAAATACCGATAATGATAATGACCCATTTAATGTGGTTAAAAAGGCAGAAATGGTTGTTTCTAAGCTTGATAAACCTAGAAAGATTTGTGTAAAAGCTGTTGATGTGTTTGGTTTTGAAAGTGCAACTACAATAGATATTAAATAGAGTATAGATAAGTGTTATAGGAATAAATAAGTAGTATAAGGTGTTTATCATGGTAAACAAAGGAACAGGTTTAACTCCACTTGAAATGGCTAAATCATTAACTAAAGATGTTGAAAAAGCTTGGGAAGATGGAAGTTTTTTGAAAAATGTTTCTCCAGTTACACAAAAGTTATTAAAGTATTGGTTTTTTGATGTTTTTTGTGATATGAGGCATATTAATTTTCATAAAGGTCAAAAAAGAGCTATTTTAAATATTATTTATCTTCATGAAGTTTTAAAAACTAAAAATGTTAAAGATTTGTATTTAAGCACTGTAGCTGAATTATTGCAGGAAATGGATTTAGAAGATTTATCTAAGGAAAAATACCAACATCCTATTTATGCTGTTAAAATGGCTACTGGAACTGGAAAAACATGGGTTTTAAATGCTATATTAATATGGCAATACTTAAATGCTAAATACACAAAAAAAAAATGTTAAAGTTAGCAAAGAAGATAGTAATGAAGTTAGTAAGGCAGATATGAAAAATTTATTTTCTAAAAACTTTTTAATAGTTGCACCAGGCTTGATTGTTTATAATCGTCTTTTAAATGCATTTTTAGGTAGTGTAAATGAAGAGGGAAATAGAAATTTTGAAAAATCTGATTTTAAAAAATTTAAAGAACTATTCATACCTCCAATGTATAGGGAAATTGTTTTTAGTTTTATTCAATCATCTGTAGCTAAAAAAGATGAAATTTCGTCTAAGGTTACTGGAGATGGGTTAATAGCTATTACAAACTGGCATTTATTGTCTAGAGATGAAGAAGAAATTATTATTGATTCACCTTTAGATAATCCTCATGAGGTTTATAAAAAAGTTTTTCCTATTTCACCTGGCACTACTTCTGGAAATTCTTTAGATTCTCTTGATAAAAATTTTTTAAAAGGAAAAGAAATAAATTATTTAGCCGAGCTTGAAAATTTAGTTGTTTTTAATGATGAAGCTCATCATATTCATGAAAATAAAAAACAAGGGGAAATTTCAGAAGTGGAATGGCAAAAAAGCTTAAACTACATTTCTAAGGATAAAAAAGATAAATTTATTAGAATAGATTTTTCAGCAACCCCATATATTACAACAGGTAAAAAAGGCGGAAAAGATGTAAAACATTATTTTCCGCATATTATTGCTGATTATGATTTAAAAAATGCTATTCATGATGGTTTTGTTAAGATGATAGCTATTGATGAGAGAAAAGAAATTGGTGCAATTAAAAATTTGGATTTTAAAGCAATTCGTGATGGAAACAGAGTCATTGGGTTATCTGAGGGTCAGAAAATAATGTTAAAAGCAGGTCTTACAAAACTTGATATTCTAGAAAATGATTTTATAAAACAGAATAAATTTAAACATCCGAAAATGTTTGTTATTTGTGAAGATACTAAGGTTCCTCCATTTGTAACAGAATTTTTAATTGAAAAAGGATTAAAAAATGAAGATATATTAGAGATTCATTCTAATAAAAAAGGTGAAGTATCTGAAGATGAATGGAATTCAATTAAAGAAAAATTATTTAATATTGATGAATACGAAACCCCTAAAGTTATTGTATCTGTCTTGATGCTTAGAGAAGGTTTTGATGTTGATAATATCTGTGTTGTCGTGCCTTTAAGATCAACCAATGCACCAATTTTACTTGAACAGACTATTGGTCGTGGTCTAAGGCTAATGTGGAGGGAACCAGACTATTTAGATGAAAAAGAAGAAAATAGAAAAAGAATATTAATAGATAAAAAAGAACCATTAAATTATTTAGATTTATTAAGTATAATCGAACATCCTAATTTTATAAGCTTTTATGAAAATTTAGGGGATGTTGGGATTGACAGCGAAGGACCAGAAAAAGGAAAAACATTAGGAAACATGATAGTGGTTGGTTTAAAAAAAGATTATCAAAGATACGATTTTTATTGGCCGATAATCCGTCGTGAAAGGGAAGAAATACTAAGTAATGAGGAACTTTCTTTAGATAATCTTGAACCCTTTAACATCCCATTATCAACACTTTTAGAGATTAAAGGAGAAAAAGGAGATACTTTTGTTGCTCATGAATTAACTGTTGGAACTAAATTTGGAAAGTATAATGTTGAAAGTGATTTATTCAATGCTCAAAGTTATAATGAATTTATTATTCATATTCTTAATTCGATTACAAATATGATGCAGCTTATAAAAAGAACTACTAAGCAAATTCCAATGATGCAGATAAATAATGCAGAAATAATAAGGTTAATCGATGATTATATTAGAACTAAGCTTTTTGATGAAAATTTTAACCCTTTAGAAGAAGAAAATTGGAGAATTCTTTATATATCTGATGATGCAATTATTAAACATATAATTAAGCAATTTAGTCAAAAAATTCATGATTTGCAGAATAATGTTGAGATTATAGATGCAGAGGTTGATAAGATTTATTTTTCTCAAATTGAAGAACTTAGGATGAGAGAAAATTATTCTGTTGGTGTTTCTAAATCAATTTATGAAAGATTACCTTATCCTTCAAATAAAGGAGGTTTTGAAAAATTATTCATCGAAAAAGTTGATTTAGATTCTCAAGTTGATTCATTTATAAAAATTAACGAATATTATCATTCTTTTGCTTCAATTCTTTATATTAGGGAAGATGGGCTTATTGCAAGATACTATCCTGATTTTCTTGTAAAAATTGGTAATAATATTTATGTTGTTGAAACTAAAGCAGATAAAGATATTTCTTCTAATAATGTTCAAAGAAAAAGAATATCTACAATCGAACAGTTAAATAAGTTCAATCAATTGAAAAATGAATATAAGATGAATTCTAAATGGACTTATGTCTTGTTAGGTGAAAAAGCATTTAAAAATATGATTAAAAATGGAGCATCTATTAAAGAAATATTAGATTATATGGTTTTAACTGAAGCTAAAACAAAAGGTAACTTAGATGACTATTTATAATTATCAATATAATATACTCATTTTTTAAAAGTTTATAATTTTATAGAACTTTAATGTCCAATATAAATTATTTAAATCTAATATAAAGAATTTATAAGATATATAATTAAATTAATAAACAATAAAATTTATAGTGTTTTGCAAAGTTATTATGAGCTTAAATTAAAAGTGGAATGATATGAAAAAATAAATATACAACTCACTATAATCATGTTAATAACTTGATCCACCGACAGTGGCATTTCTTATTCTTATATGTGGTCCTCCATCGCCAACTGGAACTGTTTGACCCCCTTTCCCGCAGAAGCCAGCACTTAGTTTGAAGTCAGAGCCGACAGCATCAATTTCTTTTAATGTATTTAAAATATCTCCAGATAATGAGACATCTCTTAGAGAGTTTTTTATTTCACCATCTTTTATTTTAAATGATTCGACTCCACTAAATTGGAATATTCCTTTCCCAGTGTCTACTTGTCCACCTTTTGAACCTTTAATGTAAATTCCATTTTTAATATCTTCTATAAGTTCATCGAAACTCATATCCCCTGGTTGAAGATATGTATTGCTCATTCTAACAATTGTTTGTTCATTAATCACGGATCTTGCATTTCCTGATGAGTTCATATTCAATTTTGAACCTGTTTCTCTTGAATTTAGCAATGAAATTAATTTTCCATCTTTAACAAGTTGATTTGGTTTAGTTTTTACTCCTTCATCATCATAAGGGTAATAACCAAATCCATCTTTTCTACTTGCATCATCAAATATGTTTACTAAGTTAGAACCTATATCTTTACTTAAATGTCCTTTTAATATAGAATCATTTTGAAGTATTAAATCTCCTTCAACACCGTGCCCTAATGCTTCGTGAATTAAAACTCCAGTTAATTCATTGTCGGCAATAACATTAAAATTTCCAGATGGTGATGGTTCGGCTTTTAGTAGTCTTGAAGCTTTTTCACCTATTTTTCTTCCAAATTCTTCAATATCTACATTTTTAAGAACTTCAAAACCTGCTACTCTACCTATGCTACCATGTCCAAATTGTATCACAGTTCCAGATGAGGCTGCTGCATTTAAAAACATTGCTACCCTTGATTCATTTATACTAATTGAACTACCTTCACTACTTATAAATAGCTTTTCATATTCAGTATCAGAGTAGTTAACTGTTGTACTTACAACATTTTCAACTTTTGCTGTTTTATCAGCTTCAGACATTATCTCTTTTTTATCTTCAATATGAACATTGCCAATAGCTATTTTGCTATTATTTTTAATTTTATCTTTAACTATATTTTCATCACTTAAATCAACATCTCCAGATAATGAATTCGCAAGTTTAATAGCTGTTTGTGATATTTCTTCTAATTTGTTTAAGTCATTTGTATATGCAAAACCCCATGCACCATTTTTTAAAACTCGGATTCTCACACCAATACTTAATCCAGAATTTATTTCTTGGACTTTACTGTCTTTCATAATTACATTTGTATTGTTTGATTTAGTGGCCCTGATATCACTATAATCAACATTACAACTTATTTTTTCCAATAATTTTTGGAATTCATCTATATATTCTTCCATTATTTATGCTCCAATTATTCTTTGTTCGGAACCAAGGATTTTCTAACTTAACAAGTTAAGGTTCATCAAAACTTATTTTCTAAAAATAATAAAATCCATTTTTAAAGAAATATTTTATATTTATAAAATATTTTCAAAACAAAATATTTAAGCAACAATTTTAAATAATATTAAATAAAGATTATAATTAAATTAATGGTTAAAAGAGTAATTTTTTACTCATTTATTTAAAGTCACTGTACTTTGAATATTATTTATTATATATTAAATTCTAAATATTTATAATTAAATTCTAAATATGATTATAATAATCTAAAAAAATAATTATAAATAATTAATTAAATTACAAGGTATAATTATATTAACATAATTTAATATGATTTAATTAAAGCATTTTGTTTTTAATAATATTACGACAATTAGTAAAAATTATAATAAAAATCTATAAAGTGTGGTTTTTAATGTATAAAGATGAAATGATTCAAATACACCAATTTTTATTATATGTTTTGAAATATTTAGAAGATGAAGTTGAACTGCAAAAAACGTGCAGTGAATATATATTATTAAATATACGGCCTCATCACATTCATAAAACGAAATCAGAACATAAATATGCGATATTTTTATTATCATCTATAATTTCTAAACTAATTAGAGAAAATGATGGTAATTCACTGCCAATGAATATTACAAATTCATTAAATGAACTTGTGAAAAAATCAAAAGAGGAATTAAATAAAACATAATGTCTTAAATATTGATTACTATGTTAATGTGTGGAGAATTGAAATGAACAAAGTAAAAAATAATATAATTTTGGCAGTGGATCTAATGGATATATTGAAGGTATATGATCTATGTGAAGATACCTACAAGTACATAGACACTATAAAGATTGGTTATCCATTAACATTATCTGAAGGATTGAATTCCATAGAAATCCTTAAAGAAAACTTTGATTTCACTGTTATATGTGATTATAAACTTGCAGATATTCCAGCCACCAATGAAAAAATAGCTAAATTATCTTATGATGAAGGTGCAGATTATATAATTGTTCATGGATTTGTAGGACCAGATAGTGTAAAAGCTTGTTTAGATGTTGCAAAATCTTATGATAAAGATATTTTTCTACTTTCACAGATGTCTCATCCAGGAGCAGATATGTTTTTTAAATCTGTCTCAGAGGAAATAACTAAAATGGGATTAAGTTTAGGGATTAAAAATTATGTTTTTCCATCTACAAAAATAGATAGATTATCAAAAATTAGAGATTTAGTGGGAGAAGATTCTTTCATTATATCTCCCGGCATTGGAACTCAAGGAGGGGATCCTAAAGAGACATTGAAATATGCCAATGCTTTAATCATTGGAAGGTCAATTTATGAAGCACCAGATCCAGAAGTAGCTATTAAAAATATTATTGATTCAATTAAATAATTGATATTGATTAGTTATCATATAATCTTATTATTATAGCCTTATTTATGATATTTTTTCATCAATTATTACTTTATTTCATTGTTCATTTCATTTTTATCAAATTTTACATTTTTGTTTTATATTTTTACCAAATTTAATTTAGAATTTTTGGCTATGTAAAAAATTCAGTGGGTGAAATAATTTTTCCATGATTTTGATCCCATTTAACTCTTTGAAGATCTAAATAAATTTCAATACTTTCAATAGTCTTATATAACTTCTTCAAAATGACGAGGTAAAGTCACACCAAAGTAATTTTCTAATTTATTATTTGTGGTTGGTAGGAAATCAAATTGAAGATGGGATTGTAAACATGTGAATAATCGACATCTTTATATACTAATTACCAAATTAGGTTAATTATGGGAGTTTCCATACTTATAAAATCTTTATCAGAATATGTTATTTTTGAGAGGTTAATATAAACTCTCATTAGTTATATGGCAATTTAGGGATTTAAATGAGGGAATTAAATGACGGATTGGAGTTTTAATAATATAACTTTGACAAGATTATCTATACTTTCTTTGCTGTTTCCAGGTTCAGGGCATATGTATTATAAACAAGTTAAAAAAGCATATGCTTTTTTTCTTTTTGTTTTCATGTGGTATACGACGATCTTTCCAGATATTTTAATGCATAGTATTGATGTTAGTTGTTCAATAGTTTTATTTATGGCTTACATTTTGATATGTTCTTATTCTGCATATGATGTATATAAAATAGGATCTAAATAAAACTCATGAGTGTACTGAAATATGACTTCAAATTTTAGTGTTAGAAGTACCCATTGTTACCATAAGTTTCAATATGATTTTTAAATAATATTCATTGCTTAATTTAAATCATTTTTTTAATGGGGAAATTTTAATTTTAAGAGTTGGATGATTTTTGAAAATAAAAAAAACTTTATAAAACTAACTTCAAAACAAGCACAATACTTATTAAGAATCGCATCAACAAAATAATAAATTCAAACCCAATATCAACATTTAAAAACTGGTTACAAAGAACTAAAAAAGAAAATAAAGAGAAATAAAGTCCAATAGAAAATTTAAAAGAACAACAAAAGCAAAAAAAACACCAGAATGAATAATAGTTTATATAAGGAAGTTTCTCAGTGTTTATTTTCATTAATATTGTCTTCTTCAATGGAGAATTATCGGAGTAATGATACTGGGGATTTGATTACAAGAGTTATGGGTAATGTGCAGTTGGCAGTGGGTATTTTATCAAGTGTTATTCCTCATATATTCACAAGTATAATAACAATTGTTTTACCTTTTGTTATAATGTTACATTTTAATATTTACTTAACTTTGATAACGATTAGTCCTGGTTTATTATTTGTGGTTTTGAATTTATATTTTGGTAAAAAAATCGAAAAGAATCAGACTAAGTTTTTAATGATTCAGGCAAAGATCACCTCTATTTTAAAAGAGTTAATATCTATTTTTCCAATGATTAAAGTTTTCAA
>JAITGU010000177.1 GCA_031280375.1 Candidatus Methanovirga procula
GATAGTTATTTAATAGGTTCTAAGAACTATTTCATGGTAGTTTTAAAAAGTACAATGATAAAATTCTTTAAATTCAAAATTTGGACTCTGAATCTTTCAAACTTTTAAACAAAATCAAGATTATAAAAATAAAAAATTGAATTTTGTTTAACTAAAAATAAAAGTTTAAAATGGTTTAATATCTAAAATAAAAGGTATTTAGCTATTTATAAAATATTATTTTATTTTATCATGTTGGAAATTTGTTAATTTTTTGATTTATAAGTTTATATGATTCTATTTTAATGATTGTTTTTCAGATTATTTGTACTTTTAAAAAATATGGAAGTTCTGATGACGCATTATGTTAAATATCTAGGAAATCCTGTCAATTTTTTATATTTTTCAGACACCTTGATTAAAAAATAAATATCACTATCAATAAACAATATAAATCAACTATTGATCTACGATTTAATTCGTTTCAAAGTCTTGTATTCTTTATAGTTTAATTTAAATTTTAATATAAGTCACATATATTCTCTTAATTTTTATTCAAATGAATATGTCGTCTGATCTATACAGCGACTTTTTATTTTTCAGTTATGTATTTAACAACATCATTTTTCTTTTTTATGGATTTAACAACCGCCTTTTCTATTTTCTCTTTCATGGGTTCAAAGTTTTCTGGGGTTTTATCTCCTACAACCTTTTTAATTTTTGTATAAGCTGTTTCTCTAAAAAGTGGTTTAAGTTTAGATTCATTTCCATTTTTAATTATTCTTGGATATCCTTTATTATCAACACTACCTATCTCAGATATTTTTACTCCAACAGAATTTATGGAATTTATAACATCATCAACGATATCTTTACTCACAATGAGCATTAGAGAATCGATTGAAATTCCAAGAGGATCGATGTCCAAAGTGTTTAACATGTTTAAAACTTTAGGATTTATCATTTTATTTATATCATCCAAATTAAATTCCAATCCAAGACCTGTAGTCTTAGATATTTCATGAGCATCCCCTCTTAAACCCCCATTTGTCACATCAGTCATTGCATGAATATCTTTAATTAGTTTTTCTTCGTTTAAAACATTTGAAGCTTTTATAAAACTTACATCTAGGGTTTCCCATATGACATCAAAAAAGCCATTGTAAATGGCCGTTGTCGTTATTGTACCTCCACCAGAACCTTCAGTCAAAAGTATAACATCATCTACTTCCGCTCTTTTTCTTGATGTTGGAATGTGTTCTGAAACACCAATTGAACCAACTGCACTAACCAATCTATTTCCAAGACCCATGTCTCCTCCAACTCGTAATGTACTTCCTGCTACGATTGGAACATCTACAATTTCTGAGACTGTGGAAACACCTGATGTAAAATCAAATAGCTTTCCAACATCCCCATCGTCAGCAAGATGAAGGTCGCTTATAATTGCCACAGGTTTTGCTCCCATTACACAAACATCTCTTAGTGAGGCTCTTGTCACATGAAATCCTCCAAGAAAAGGATATTCACTTAATCGTGAGTGTATCCCATCAATGGCGGTTGTGATGTAGATATTTTCACCAGAAATATCTGATTTCACAACACCTCCATCGTCTTGCTCTGTAGGATTTACGAGAGATTTAGTCTTTGTAGTCGATACTATTTCAGCTATTTTTCTGTGAACAAAAAAGTCTCCCGATCCTCTTGACCCAATTCCCATTTCTCCCATTGTTACATCTGCAGATGGAATATCTATTATTTTTTTTAATAAGTTATCATCAATCTTATCTATTTTAAGAGAATTTTTAACTTCTTCTATTACACTTTCAGCCATTAATTTCGATTTTTCAGTGCTAATATCTTTATAGTCTTTTATACGCTTTGATAACATATCTTCAAGGGTTTTTTCATTAGTTATCTTAATTTTATCCCTAACAAATCCTTCAATGTCCATGATTTACCTTCAACAATCTTTATATATTAAACATATTCCTAAATTAATGGGGCCAATTTATATATATCGTTATATCATTCAATGGTTCATATCTACAAATAAAGCCTATAAAACAAAATATAATACAAAAAAGGGCTTAATAATAAATGTTATAAGGTTTTATAGAAATAATTTAATCTTTTATAGAAATAAAGTTTTTAAGAATTTTTAATCCAAAATTCCCACTTTTTTCTGGATGGAATTGGGTAGCAAAAATGTTGTTTTCTTCTACCGATGCAGTAAGATCAACACCATAGTTAACTGTACTTGAGACTATATCCATTTCTGGTACTCCATGAAAAGAATGTACAAAGTAAAAATATTTTCCATCTAAATCATCTAAAATTTTAGAGTTTTTAACTATTTCAAGACTATTCCAACCTATATGGGGGACTTTTCTATTTTCTGGAAGTTTTTTAATGTTTCCTTTAAAAACATCTAATCCTTTAACTCCAGGATTTTCATCACTGTTACTAAATAAAAGTTGTAATCCTAAACAAATCCTTAAAAATGGTTTATCGTTATTAATATGCTCTAAAATCAAATTTTTAAAAACTTCAACATTTTTCATTGCTGATGCGAATGCTCCAACACCAGGAAGAACAAGATATTTGGCATTGACAATCTCTTCTACATCTTTGGTTATTTTTGGTTTTGCACCTATCTTTAAAAATCCATTGGAAATACTTCTAAGATTTCCACTTCCATAGTCTATGATAGTGACCATTTTATCTCCACGTTTATCATGAAATCATTCTTTTATCCAGTTGATAGAGGTTCTGATCATGGCTCCAAAATCGGAATCCACTATTTTATAAACACCTAAGGTTTTAGAGTGAGCATCCAATTCAGCGACTACATGATCGTAACCTATGTTTCTAAGTGGTTCCACAATTCGGGGCCCATCAGTAACGGCTATTGATTTCAAATTTAAGTTTTCAATCTTAAGAGCGTGGGGAACACCAGCAACTACGAGTAAATCAAGATCTTTATTTTTTAAATATTCCTCTGCAAGATCTGCTGTTACTGGATACTCATCTAAACCACCAGTGATATAATCTATTTCCACTCCATTGTTTTTTAGTTGATTAATAATATTTGTAGCATGATTTCTTATTCTTGGAAGACCAATATTTTTATCTAAGTTAGCGACGATAAGAGGTTTATTATTTGGATTTATTTCCATATAATCAAAATTTAATACATCAGAAAATAAATAAGAAGTTTCTTTTTTGGAATTTAACAGAAATCCCACTTTTTTATTGTTTTTAATATCCTCAACAATTATTTTAGCTATTTTTTCCTTGTTATCTCCATAAGAAGGTCTAATATATCTTCCTTGTGCCATTCCTCGATTTTTTTCAATTGTCGTGGCTAACTTCAACATTTTAATTTGACGATTGGATTCTTCATTATCAATAACTCCATATTTAACTGCCGATTCTAAAACAGCTATTGCTCCCTCAGTGTTATCCCCTTCTCCAAAACCACCATGAGATTCAATAGGTAGAACTATGGAGTTGATATTAACTTCTTCTATGGTGTTTTTCATGTTCTCTCCAATGATCATACTGGCACAGGTTCCAACCACCCCAGTCAATTTTGGTTTAAACATTTCTTCCGCCTTTACAAGAACATTTTTAAGCTTTTCACTTGCTCCAAAAACAAAATCATTTTCTGTCATAGAGGTTGTTAGAACTCTAACACCGTCTTCCTCTAACAGACGCCCTGTACGAAAACAGCAGCCATGAGGACCATGAATAATTATAACATCTGCATTAAGATCTCTTAAAGTATAAAGTGAAGCGGCAATAGGACTTGGTCTTGGATGCATTTTATCTCTTAGTTCGTGTTGTATTCTATTTTATGATCTCTAAAGGTATGAAATATGAGGTGAAATATTATTTAGTAAAATATTATCTGTTTTTATAATATTTATATTTTTAATTATTGGTTTCGATCAAATAAAATATTAATCAACTCCAACAAATAATATAATCATGAAAATAATCATAAGATATAATAATCAATATTATCAACATGATAATTATAGGATAGTGTTATAAGTGTGTGTTATAAATGTATAAAGTAATAATGTAGTTAAAGATATGATTTTTTAGAAGGAATATTTTTAGTAAAAATCCAGCCTTGGTAGTGTAGTCTGGATAACACGTAGGATTGCGGATCCTATTCCCTGGGTTCAAATCCCAGCCAGGGCATTATTTTTAGGTTACCGATTCAATGAATTAAGTACCATGAGTAATTGTTTATAATTAAATGGACTCATTATTATTATACAGAAACTATGCTGATTTCATGTTAAATGCAACCACTTATCTGGACTTCTAATGAAGGAATCGGAGGAACCATAAGAAGTAAATATGAGGATTTCCTTGTCGAGGAGATTCCTCTTTATGAGCCAACTGGTGATGGTCCCAACCTTTGGATCTTTATTGACAAAGTAGGAAGAACCACCTTAGATGTTTTGTTGGATATTTCAAGAGAACTACATATTAGTAGAAAAAGAATGGGTTTTGCAGGAATGAAAGATAAAAGGGCCCATACTCGTCAATGGATATGTATAAGCAACGTTTATGGTGATGAAGAAGAAAAAATTGTTGATCTAAAGGATAAGATATACAAAACTCAATTTTTAAATAGCATAAGAAATCAAAAAAAATTAAGGATTGGGCAACTTGTTGGGAACAAGTTTAGAATATTAATCAAAAATCTCGAAGATATTGAGTGGTCATGCAACACCACCAAAGAAGTTTTAAAGATATTAGAAACGAAGGGTGTTCCAAATTATTATGGTTGGCAAAGGTTTGGAAAACCACGAACAAACACACATTTGGTAGGTAGGGCATTGGTTTTAAATGATTTAAAAGAGGCTGTGAGATTATATGTTGGTGATCCACAGGAAAATGAAGACGAAAAAGTATTTGAAGCAAGAAAAAAATATGAGGAAGATGATCCTGAAGAATCACTTGATTTATTCCCTATAAAAATGAGATATGAAAGGATAATACTTAAAAAACTCATAAGAGAAAAGAAGAAAATAGAAAGAGAGGGTTTAGGTTTATATGACGAGTCATATAAAAAAGCTATTTTTTCTTTACCAAAACCTCTTCAAAGGATGTTTGTACATGCCTACCAATCGGCTTTGTTTAATAAGGTTGTAAGTGAAAGAATAAAGTTAGGGATCAACGATTTTGTTGATGGAGATATTGTTGTTGATAATGAAGAGCATTTAATCCATGATAAAACCAGCGAAGAAATGGATATGTTAATAAAAAGGCTTGATGCCAATCCAACAGCTCCCCTTTATGGGAGTAAGGTTCCTCTTGGGGATGGAAAAGTCGGTGAAATTGAAAAAAAGGTTTTAAAAGATGAAAAACTAAATAAAGAGGATTTTTTAACTAAAAAAACTCCTAAATTAGGATCTTTTGGTATTAGGAGAAGTATTAGATTTAAAGTTTGGGATTCAATGGTCACTCCTACCTACCAACGATGGACTTTTGGTTGAGTTTTCAATTGATAAGGGATCTTACGCTACCTCTGTTCTTAGAGAGGTCATGAAAAAAAATGTTGTCTAATGTTTTATCTGAAATAGACGAAATTTGAAATAGATTAAAATAGAATACAAATCAAATTACAGGATAGTAGAATATTAAGGTGTTAAATGAGGATCAAAGCAAGATCTATATCGAAAGGAATAGGGAAAGGAAAATTGCTTGTTAGTAATGAGCCTATTAGTTTTTTAGGTGGAATAAACTCTGAAACTGGTGAAATTGTTGATATGGATCACGAACTTAGGGGATTTTGTATTAAAGATAAAGTTCTTTTTATTCCCAGTGGCAAAGGTTCAACAGTGGGATCTTATGTAATGTTTCAACTAAAAAAAAATAATACTGGTCCTAGTGCCATTATTTGCCTTAATGCTGAACCAATAATAGCCACAGGGGCTATAATGTCCAATATTCCTATGGTCGATAGACCTAGTATCATAATAAACTGTCGAATAATATTGGGGTTGAAGTTAATGGATATTCTGGTGAAATTATCTTATTCGATCCTTAAATCTTTTGTTGGTACAGATATTTGTTTTTTACTGTTTTAAAGATGTGATAATATTTTATGAACCATATCTTAGTTAACTTTTTAGTTTTGTTTTGTAACGAATTTATTTTTATAGTAATGGTATTATTCTTATAGTAAGAGGTATGTTTCAAATGAAACCAAACTACATATATTTAAGAAAACGAGACCTATGTTTCAACTGTAATATTATGATTTTTATCTCATATTTAGTGTCTTTTTTGCTTGTTTAGCCTTAATATATTGTTTTATGTATATTATTTAACGAGGTTTTTACATTTGAAATAGACTTCTCACTATAATTTGAGATTTTTAAAAATTTTTACATTTGAAATTTATCTCTGATCTGAAGTATTTTTTACCTAACTATGTGTACATTGATTTTTTTATTTAGGAAGTGACCACGTGGTCTTCTTGATTTAAATACGACTTGTCATTTTAATCCTTGTCTTCATATATTTTTTTATTTTCGTGATTTTCTTTTCAAAATTCTCTTTTTTCGTTTTATTTAGCTTAATTATTATTTTAATTTAATAAATATTCTTTATTGATACATATTTATTTAATATATTAATATGATATTATTTTAATAGTAATAAATCTATTATCTTCATTATTTTGTTTATAGTAACCTACACTCTTTTTTGTTAAGGTTAATAAATCGATTATTAATAAAAGTCATTTTTTTAATAAATATATTTATAAGATTCAATTTAAATAAATTACATTTGAAATTTAACTTTTGATTTTTAATTGGATCTATTAAGTCTCATGGCTATTTTTACACTTGAAGTTTAACTGTTAGAACATGATTTATAGGATCTCATATTCAACTACATTTGTTGATTACACGACACCTTGTGACCTTGTGTATAGATCTTAACACATTCAATTCATTTATGTATTTTAGACCATATAATGGATAAATATTTTTTGAGGAGTAACTATGGAGAATATTTTTAAAGATATGGATAATGAATCTGTTATTATAATTGTATATCAACTTCAATAACATTAGATTTAAAGTTCAGTGGGAAGTTTTTATAGTAAAGCAAATGTTGCTTACTAAAGACTATAAAAGGGCCTTTTCTACTAGTATTGGGCATT
>JAITGU010000052.1 GCA_031280375.1 Candidatus Methanovirga procula
TGGTAATGGTACATACAAGATAAAAAAAAATGGTAAAGTACATAAATTTTACTGCAAAACATGCAAAAAAAGTTCTACTTCAAATTCAAACACTATTTCACTATGATTTAAGAACTGATAGGAGATGGTATTTTTAGCTTTAAAAATGATTCTCAAAGGAATGAATTTAAGAGGAACAGCTGAGGTTTTAGATGTAAAATTAGATATCGTTCGCAGATGGTCAAGTATTGTAGCAAATACATAGTGAAAATAGTTAATAAAGTGCTTATGAAAGTATTTGAGTGTGGATAAAGCAAGAGACTTGAATGAATTTATGGACTTTTGTTAAAAAAAAACATTTCCACGAATGGGCTGCGAGAGAGAAGAAGAAAAGTATGGGTCTACTTAAGTATTCGATCCCAAAAAAAATAAGATATATTTTAGCAGCTCATCTTGGAGGATATGACCCAAAAAAATCTTCAGTATGAAATCGTAAAAACAATAACATCAGAAGCCATAAAAAATGTAAACAATCCCTCCTCTTCTATTTGTACACAGATGGAAGATGAATTTTTATAAACATTCATTGTTAAACAAATACAGTGAAGCCATACAGCCACACCCAATATAATAAAAGAATGGAAGGACTTCAAAAACCAATTTATAAGGCCCTTTCGAAGAATTAAAATATTGCACAAAGTTTACAAAAAACTGTAAAAAGGCAGAAATAGAAAGTGTTAAAAAAAAGTATCGTGTATGGAAAACCTGAAGAAATAAACTATCACGACATTTCAACAACACTAATTGAACCTAAATTTAAATCTAAGGCAAGATAACAAGAGACTGACCAGAAAAACAATGTCCTTACTCCAAAAAAAGTATGAATGGCTTACAATCAAGCTTATATTTATATAAAAATGTCCATAATTTCGTTAAAACTCATCATTCCCTGAAAAAAGAATTTAAAGAAAATTACCAAAAATTTTTAATTTTTGTAATCATGAAAATCCAAAGGATTTTCAGTAATCGAAGATTTTCAGTGATAAATGATAATGTGTGGAAAAAATATGATAAAACAACTCCAATTATGTCTATAGGACTGACAAACCACATATGGTCATTAAAAGAGCTAATAACATACCCTTATCACAAAAATATCAGCATATAAAGGGTTATCATCTAAAGTTTTATGAAGTTTTCTTATATTGCCGCATTCCCATGAATAAGGTCAAATACTCTAATAAATAGTGCAAGACGAAACTTTTAATAATGATGAAGTTTATAATTTATTTTATGGTAGGTAAGAGTAAAGTTGAAGAACTTTATGTGTCTTAAAGAAATTTTGAGTGAAATCAAAAAGTGTAAGATTGATTACAATTTGACTGAAAGATTAATTTTTATTTCTGATATCTTTAAAAGTTTGAGTGTTCCTGAAGCTTCTAAAAACATTGGAATTGCACATTCAACAGGTTATCAATGGCTTGAAAGATGGAATAAAGATGGTTTAAAAGGTTTGTATCATAGATATGCTGGTGGTAAGCCACCAAAAACTTTCAAAAGAAGATTATGAAAAATCAGATAAAATATTTCAGAATACTGCCTAATTTAACTAATGATATTGCTTCAGATATTATAAACTAATTATAAAATATAATATGCTCATATAATCATATTAATTTTTAATACTTTTTATAAAAAATTATCTATTTAAAATAAAAATTATATTATAATAACATGGTTCACTATATCATTATTTCATTTAATAGCACTTTTTTTATTTAAAAATGTTGCTCAGTAAAATAGAGATAAATAAATTAATCACAATAAATAAATTCATAAAACCACGATTATTAGGCTTAATATTGCCTAATATTAAATACAATGATTAAAAGGTGAAAATATCTTCATTGAAAGTATTGAAAAAGCAAAAAAAACAATGAAACTTCCAAAAAATATTAATATACTTGATACAACATTACGGGATGGTGAACAAGCCCCTGGTGTTGCTTTTACAGTGGATGAAAAGATTCAAATAGCTCAAAAATTAGATCAAATAGGAATCAACACTATAGAAGTTGGTTTTCCAAGAGTATCGGATGGAGAAAAAGTTTCTGCACGAACTATTAAAAATTTAGGATTAAATGCTAATATTTGTGGTTTGAGTAGGGTTTTAAAGGAAGATATTGATACTTTGATTGACAGTGACCTAAATTATATGCATACTTTCATTGGAACTTCAAAATTACATAGAGATTATAAGTTGAAAATGTCTAAGGAAGAGATTTTAGAGAAAGCTATTTATGCAGTGGAGTATGGCAAAGATCATGGAATTACTGTGGAATTTTCAGCTGAAGATGCTACAAGAACTGAGGAAAATTACTTAATAGAAGTTTATAAATCTGTTGAATCAGCAGGAGCAGATATTATCAATGTTCCTGATACCGTTGGTGTTTTATTCCCATCAGCAACAAAAGAATTAATTAGTAAGATTAAAAACAACATTAATATTCCAATTAGTATCCATTGCCATAATGATTTTGGTTTAGCTGTTGCTAATTCCCTAATAGCTATTGAATCTGGTGCAAGTCAAGCTCATGTTACTGTTAATGGTATTGGTGAACGTGCTGGAAATGCATCATTAGATGAATTTGTAGTTGCATTAAAGGTTGCATACACACTTGACAATCTCAAAATTGATACAAAACAACTATTTAACTTATCTGAATATGTATCTAAATTAACTGGAATTAAAATTCCCATTAATAAACCAATTGTAGGGGAAAATGCATTTGCCCATGAATCAGGAATACATGTTCACGGTGTTTTAGAAAATGCAGCAACTTATGAACCAATCAACCCTGAAATGGTAGGCCATACAAGAAAAATAGCTTTAGGAAAACACACTGGAGCAAATGGCTTAAAATCAAAGTTAAAAGAGTACAATATAGAAATTAACCAAGAACAATTTTCACAAGTCTACGACCAAATAAAAAATCTTGGTGATAAAGGAAAAACTATAACTGATGCCGACTTAAAGGCAATAGCTATTACCGTACTAGGAAAAGTAAAAAATGAATCAATAAAACTCGTAGGTCTCACAGTAATAAGTGGAAACACTGTATCAGCTACGGCAACTGTAAAGTTAAGTATTAATAACAAAATTGAAGAAAAATCAGAAATAGGCGTTGGACCAGTTGATGCTGCATTAAAAGCTATTTCCAGATTGGTTAAAGAATATATAGACATCGAATTAGAAGAATATAATATTGATGCTATTACTGGTGGTACAGATGCCTTAGCTGAAGTGTTCGTTATAATTTCTGATAGCAAAGGAAATAAAGCAACAGGAAGGTCAACTCAGGAAGATGTTGTTTTAGCAAGTGTTGATGCAATATTGAATTCTATTAACAAGATAATAGCTATTAAATAATTTGAATTCTTTCTTTGGATTAATAACTTTTAAAAAAAATGAATCATACATCCCTGTTAAACTTAACAACCCCCAACACGAAAAATAATATTGTAAAACCTAATAAAACAGCTATATCTATCCAAATATCACTAATACCAGAACCTTTAATCATAATACTTCTCATAGCATCGTTAAGATAAGTTAAAGGACAAATATAGGCTATTTTTTGGAAAATCCAAGGCATAGTTTCAACAGGATAAAAAACACCCGAAACAAACATCATTGGCATTGAAAAAGGCATCACTATTTGAGTATAATCATCCTGTGTGGATGTTGATGCAGATATCATAATTCCAAAACCTACAAAACATAATGCTCCTAAAATAAGCATTCCAATAGCTAATATTATGCTACCTTTTATAACTACTCCAAATAGGATAATAGCTGTTGTAAGAAGAATTAATGCTCGAACAACTTCCATTGTAAGTTTAGAAAATATTTTACCACCAACAACAGCACTGACATTTGTTGGAGTCATGAATAGCCTTGCTAACTCCCCAGTTTCACGTTCACCAGCTATTGACCTTCCCATACCCATCATACAGGAAAACATTAATGTCATTGCTAAAATAGCTGGAACCAAGAAATCTATGTATTTAACATCCCCATATATTTTGTTAATGTCTAATTTTATGGTGTCAACAATTGAAGCACCAGAATTTGCTATTGGAGAACTTAGTGTTGAGAGTTTTTCAATGGATATTTTAGTATTGATTCCAGTGAATAGTTGCTCTGTTGTAGGAACAAGTGCTTGACTGGCTATTTGATCTGAAGAATCTAAATATAGTGTCACATTCTTTGTTTGAGTATCAGTTAAATCATCATAATTTTTAGGTAGGATTATGGTTGCTTTAACATCTCCTTTATCCACCAATTGTTTTCCAAGTTCCACATCATTCGTGATATTTTTTACATCATACAACGATATATTATTAATAGCATCAACGGTACTGTTTGTTAAACTACCATCATCCATACTTACAATAGCTGTTGGAATATGTTCAATAGAACCTCCCATTCCATAACCAAAAAGCACGATCATAATTATTGGAAAAGTAAGCATAGATACTAAACGGGATTTATGTCTCCATAAGGATAACATATCTGTTTTAAACATCCAAAAAAATTTTTTAAAATCCATTAAAATCACTTCACTCCATTTGAAGTTAAACTAACAAAAACATCTTCTAAAGATGGGTCAGTAGTTGATATAGAAGATATTATTCCTCCACCTTTAAGTATAATAGATATTACCTCATTTATCCCATCGTTATGTGAAAATTTATCAACATCAACTGTTAATCTTCCTTCAGCATCAGAAGATGATCTTAAATTATAAATTTTCAATTTTTTTAATTGTCTCATCACTTAACCAATTATCAACCATGACACTTAACTCTATTGTTAACACATTATTCATATTCCCATTACCCTGAGCCTGATTTTTCACATTATTTTCTTTTTCTTTCATTAAATCATCTTTAAGAATTTGAGGAGTGTTAAATGCAACTAAACGACCTTTATTCATAATTCCAATATTTTCACAAAGTTTATCAACTTCATACATATCATGAGAACATAGAATAATTGTACGACCTTCATCATTCAATTCCTGAATTAAATCCCATAAAACTGTTTTTGTCGTGGGGTCAAGTCCAATTGTTGGTTCATCTAAAAATAGAATATCTGGACTATGAACTAAACTTGCAACAACAGAAACCTTTTGTTTCTGACCTCCAGACATTTGTTTCACCAATTTATTTTCAGCATATTTAATATCCACTAATTCCATTAGTTCATTGATCCTATCTTCTTTAATATTCTTATCAATTCCATAGTAGTCAGCACATAGACTTATATTTTCTCTTGCAGTTAAATCTTTATATAAACTAACTAATTGTGGAACCATTCCGATTTTATTTCTTACTTGGTTAGGTTCTTTTTCAATATCATAACCAGATACTTTAGCTGTTCCACTTGTAGGCTTAATTAAACAGGTTAGCATTTTTATTGAAGTTGTTTTTCCAGCACCATTTGTCCTAAAAATCCAAAAATACTCTTATTCTTTATTTTCATATCTAGTTTATCAACAGCCAAAAAGTCACCATAACTTTTAGTAAGGTTCTTAGTTTCAATTGCATACTTCATGTTCTCACTACTAACTATGATTAATTATTTCTATTATCAATCACTATAATCACTCAATTATAATCAATAATCATTAATTAAAAAAGATGTAAATTTTAAAATTACATCATTGGAGGCATACCACCCATTGCAGATGGATCCATACCACCCATATCAGGGTTACCACTGCCACTGGAAGCTATAACATCATCTATTCTTAAAATCATTTCAGCTGCCTCAGAAGCAGATTGAATAGCTTGTTTTTTAACTCTTTTTGGTTCAATAACACCAGCTTCTTTCATATCAGTGACTTTTCCATCGAAAACATCGAGGCCCATGTAAGGAGATTTTTCATGAGCTGCTCTTAAATCTACTAAGGAATCAATACTGTCTAAACCTGCATTTTCAGCCAAGGTTTTTGGAACAATTTCTAAAGCTTCTGCAAAGGATGTGACAGCTAATTGTTCTCTTCCGCTGATGGATTCAGCATAATCCTTAAGTTTTTTAGCCATTTCAATCTCAGGAGCTCCTCCACCAGCTACAACTTTACCATCTTCAATAGTTGCTGAGACAACACCAATAGCATCTTCAATAGCTCTTTGGATTTCATCTACAACATGTTTAGTGCTTCCTCTAACAAGTAAAGTGACTGATTTAGCTTCTTTAGCATTCTCTACAAAGATCATTTCTTCTCCAGATATTTTCTTTTCAACAACGCTTCCAGCTTCTCCTAAATCATTAGGAGTTAAATCATCAACATTAGAGACAATAGTTGCACCAGTAGCTTTAGCTAATTTTTCAATATCTGATTTTTTAACTCTTCTAACAGCTAAAATTCCTTTTTTAGCTAAGTAATGTTGTGCTAAATCATCAATACCTTTTTGAGCAAATAAGACTGTTGCACCAGAATCAGCTATTTTATCAACCATTCCTTTGACCATTTTTTCTTCTTGTTCAATGAAAGCTTGCATTTGAGTAGGGTCAGTTATACTAATTTCAGCATCCATTTCTGTTTCTTTAACTTCAACAGGAGAGTTTAATAAAGCTATTTTAGCATTAGATAATTCTTTTGGCATTCCTGGGTGGACTCTTTCTTTGTCAATTATGACTCCTTGAACAAGAGATGAGTCTTCTACAACAGCACCATCTTTTTTCTCAATTTTGATATGATCTGTGTCTACCTCACCATTTTCTTCTACTTGTTGAACTGCATCAACCACTAAACGAGCTAGTGGTTCTCTTGCTTTTTCAGTTCCTTTACCAGTCATAGCTGTCATGGCTACTTTAACTAAGGTTTCAGTTCCAATTTCTTCAATAGAAATATCTTCTAAAATTTCTTGAGCTTTTTCAGCTGCTTGTCTGTAACCCATAGCTACGATGGTAGGATGTATGTCCATATCTAATAAAGATTCAGCTTTTTTAAGTAACTCACCAGCGATTATAACTGCTGTGGTTGTTCCATCACCTACTTCATCTTCTTGAGTTTTAGCAACTTCCACTAACATTTTCGCAGCAGGGTGTTCAATATCCATTTCTTTAAGGATTGTTACTCCATCGTTAGTTACTACTATATCTCCAAGACCATCGACTAACATTTTATCCATTCCTTTTGGACCTAATGTTGTTCTTACAGTTTCAGCTAAAACTTTACCAGCCAAAATATTATTTCTTTGAGCATCTCTACCTAAAATTCTATTTGTACCTTCAGGTAAAACTAAAATTGGTTGTCCTTGTTGTACCATTTAATCACCTTATCTTCGATTTATATTAAATTTATACCAATATTATTAATGTATATATTATTTCTATTTACTAATATTAATTTTGTATTAATATTTTTATCAAATTTTAATCAGTTACATTTGATTATTTGTATATTTAAATTATTTAGATATTTTAAATATTAATTTATAGATTTTTTTTGCATTTTTAGATATTTTAGTCTATAAATTTATTCAAATTTGATTTTAAATATAATTAATTCTTTACATTATTGTTATTATAAGATAGCGTTATTATAAGATAAACCATATTCTAATAGCTATAAATCATAGTCTATAAATTTCATACTCTATAGACAATTCTTAAATGTGAAATTTTATTTAAATTACAATAACTTTATTTAAATTACATTTTTTACTTAAATTATTAATTTAAATTAACAAGAATTTTATTTAAACATAATAAAATAAATTCTATAAAATCATTTTAACATAAAAATAATAATTTAAATTATAGTACGAATATTACTATTCTCTATCTTAAACAATCCACATTAAATACAAATCACACTAACTATTAAAAATAGTTCTAAATAGAATAGTTGATAATTCCATAAAGTTATCTTATATAAAAAAGTTATCTTATAAAATTATCTTTTGTTAAATTTTGTAAAGAATACACAGATTAGTTAATACAATTCAAAAATAATAATCTGTGAATAAAATTAATACTGCAATTATTAAACATCTACAATTAATTAAATACCAAGCAAATACAAAGATTTAATTAACATTGAAATGTATTTGAACAGGAAAAATTGCATTATAACTAATGAGTTTGAGGTTATATAAATACTTTGTGGTTAACTATGTGTTAGAAAGTAAGATTAACATATATGTTTAAATATATAACAAAATTGAGAACAAAACCAGGAGATATAAATAAGAGATATATATAATTACATACATAAAAAAAATATTAATATATAATACTATCAAGAGATATTATAATGTTAATGAAATAATAATTTAGAATAAAATGTCCAAACAATTGTTCTACAACAATTTGACATTTATAGAGACAATACTGTGAAAAAATATTTGGATTATAAACCAGAAAAAATGTTTATAGCCTTAGCATTAATTTTTGGTTTAATTATGACATTTTTTAACCCACCTTTCAATGTTAATGACGAAAACTGGCATTTCTACAAATCATATGATGTAAGCCAAGGTCACTTAATCCCTGAAAGTATCTTATCTTCAGCACAAGAAACCATAGGCACACCATACTGGCCAGAAGGACCCATCTACTTTAATGCAGATAAAATTATTTATTGTTTAAATCAGCCATTTAACTTTAAGCAAACCTCCAAATTAGACATATCTAACATTGCTATTTATCCTCCAACACCTTACTTAGCAAGTGCTTTTATACTCTTTTTAGGGAGATTATTTAACTCTTCTCCATTGTTCTTAATGTATATGGGTCGTTTAATCAATCTACTAATTTATATAATAATTGTTTACTTTGCAATTAAAATCATTCCAATTCAAAAGTATGTATTATTACTTGTTGCATTAATGCCTCGAACAATTTTAGCTGCTTCTTCTCTTTCAGCAGACAGTTTCAACATTGCAATCTCTTTGTTAACAATAAGTTTTATTTTAAACTTGGTTCTAATTAAACCTAAAATCATTAAAAAAGATTTATTTATCTCAATATCACTAATTTTAGTCTTAAGTCTATCAAAACAGATCTATGCATTAATATCATTATTATTTTTAATAATCCCAAAAGAAAAATTTAAAAATCCTATCAGAAAAACAATCTCCTTTTTAACCATAATTATCCCTTCATTAGTTACATTGATTACTTGGAATTCATTATTCAAAAATCTGTATGGTACTCGAATTGCACTATCATCACAACAAGACAATTTAATCTTATTTCTTCAAGACCCATCAAATTTTCTATTTTTATTAATGAAAACCTTAACCTCACTTAAAATGCTTGATTTTTATATGGGGACTTTAATTCTTGCAGGTGGATCTCAAACAATCAATTTTTTGTTTTATTCATATATTACAATTTTAGTGATTGTAGCAGTAATAGCTACATCAAAGTATAAATTATCTTTTAAAACAAAATTTGTTCCATTGTCTATTTTTTTAACAATATTCTTGATTGTATTTTTCTTTGAATTCATTACTTTTACTTACCCTAATTCAAAATTTATTGAAGGAGTGCAAGGAAGATATTTTATACCTGTACTACCATTATTCTTCTTAATATCTATAACAATAAATTAACAGAAAAAATAAATAAGAGAATTAATTTAGATAAAGTAAAAGCTTTACTGTATATTTTCATATCCATCTTTTTGACTATAACAACTACTTTTTTCCTGATTCATCATGGAGTTTTCTCAATTAATTAAATATCATGATTAGTTAAATAGTTGTTAATTGTCTTTAAAATTCTTAAAAATAGATTTTTTTCATTTAGTTAACTAAATCAAATTAATAATAATCAATTAAAAGATTATTATTAATAATAATAGAAAATAGAGTAGAATAAAATAATAGTATAATTTCATTATTCTTTTTAATAATGTATATAATATATTTAATAAGTTTCAAAAAGAAATGACGAACAAGACTTAGTTGATATTATGTGGGAAGATTTAGGAGAATATATAAAAAAATATCTGGAAAATAAAGAAAATAAAGGAGAAGTAGTTGAAATAGCTATTGGAAATTTCTTTAAAGTTGCTGATTACTTAAAAAGTAGTGATATTGAAGTAATAATGATTGATATTGATTCTAAAAGAAAGGATGTTATAAAAGATGACATAATGAACCCTAAATTAGAATTATACAAAGATACTAAAATAATATATTCCATAAGACCACCTTATGAATTACAACCTTATATTGAAGAAATAGCTAAAAACTTAAAAGCATTATTAATTATTAAACCCTTGTTTAATGAAGATTTAAATATAAAAAGTAGTATGGATTTAAAGAACTATAAAAAAGCTATTTTCTATCAACATCAATATTAAATTCATGTAAAACTATAAAATTGATTTTAAAAAGATATTAAATAAATATTCAAAACAAAATAAACATTAAACCCCCTATTTATTTAATTCCTCTTCTTCAATATTCAAAACAAAATAAACATTAAACCCCCTATTTATTTAATTCCTCTTCTTCTTTTAATCTTTCCTGAACTAACTTATAACCTAGTTCACTGAGTTCATATTTTTTAATCTTTCCACTTGCGGTTAAAGGGAATTCTTCCAAGAAAAAAACATATTTAGGAACCTTATATCTTGCTATCTTATCCATAGCATAATCACGAATATCTTCCTCAGTTATGTCCACATTATCCTCTTTAATAATAAAAGCACCGACAATCTCACCATACTTAGAATCAGCTATTCCTACAACTTGAACATCACGAATACTATCAACAGTGAAAAGAAATTCTTCAATTTCACGAGGATAAATATTCTCTCCACCACGGATAATCATATCCTTAGTACGGCCAATTATTGTATAGTATCCATCTTCATCAACAGTGGCTAAATCACCACTGTGTAACCATCCTTCATCATCAATAACTTCCTCAGTTTTGTCTGGCATTTTATAATATCCTTTCATAACATTGTATCCACGACAGCATATTTCACCTGTTTCTCCAGGTTTTAATGGTTCATTGGTTTCAGGATCAACAATTCTAACTTCAATATCTTCATATTGTCTACCAACACTATTTGCTTTTCTTTCAAGACTATCTTCTGCACTTGTTTGAGTCATTCCAGGAGAGGACTCAGTAAGACCATAAACACTTGTAATCTCAGTCATGTTCATCTTATCCATAACCTCTTTCATCGTTTCAATTGGACATGTAGAACCAGCCATTATTCCAGTTCTAAGTGAAGATAAATCAAATATATCAAACATTGGATGATTAAGCTCTGCAATGAACATTGTAGGAACTCCATGAATAGCTGTACATTTCTCTTTTTGAATAGCTGAAAGAGCAATTAAAGGATCAAATATTTCAAGCATTATAATCGTGGATCCGTGAGTTAAAACAGATAAAACACCAAGAACAATACCAAAACAATGGAAGAGAGGAACTGGAATACATAACCTATCTATTTCACTAAAATTCATTCTCTCACCTATGCTAAAACCATTGTTCAAGATATTTCTATGGGTTAACATAACCCCTTTTGGAAATCCTGTTGTTCCTGAAGTGTACTGCATATTGATAACTTCATCGTTAGTTAAAGAGGATTTTATCTTATTTAACTCATTATCTTCCTGATGTTTGCCAAGTAACATTAATTCATTAGTATTGTACATCCCCCTATGCTTTTCCTGACCAATGTAGATAACCTTCTCTAAGAAAGGATAATTATCACTATTCAACTCGTCTCTTGAACCAGTTTTAAGTTCTGGAACTAATTCATATAAAGTTTTAATATAATTTACATCTTTAAAACCATCTACAATAGCTATTGCCTTCATATCAGATTGTTTTAGTATGTAATCCAGTTCATGACTTTTGTATGCTGTGTTTACAGTTACAAGAACTGCCCCAATTTTTGCTGTGGCAAACATGAATGTTAACCAATCAGGAACATTACGAGCCCAAATACCTACATGATCCCCTTTAGATATTCCAATGAAAAGAAGACCTTTTGCTAAGCTATTGACTCTTTCATCAAATTCTGTGTATGTAAATCTTAGATTTCTATCAGGATAAACTATGAATTCTCTCTCTGATTGCTTTTCTACCTGTTCTTCAAAAAATTCTCCAATTGTTTTTTCAGTAAACACCAAATAAATCACACATTAAATAGCTATATAATTGTTTTTTAGTCTCATAATTATATTTCAACATTTTTAAATAGAATATAATATTTATTAGAAAATATCTTTTAAATAAACTGATAATTCTCAAATAATAATTTAATATTTAGATTTTTTATATTTTTATTTAGTATTATATAAAATATTGATTTAACTTTTAAATTTTAATATTTAATTAATTTATTTAATTACACTATTTTAACTATTTTTTTAATTTTACATTAAAAATTGAAACATTTAAAAAAAAAAAATACTAAAATCTTAAAAAACAGAAAGTTCAAAAATATTATTAGATTAAGATTTTTTCTTTATTTAATCTATTTAACAAGTATAACATTATAAATAAGAGGATCAATATTATTATTCCACTTAATCCACCCCCAATTATCCAAAAAAGAGGATTTGATAATATTATTAAATTCGTACTGCTTGAAACATTCGAAGGTTGTGCTGTTTGATTTAAAGAATTAAAAAATTCAGGATTGTCCAATAAACCAGTTCTTTGCATATATAAAAAACCACAGGCTAAAGTTATAATAAACAGAATAAATGGAGCAAGTCTGATTAGAATTCCTAATGCTCTACTCTTATATTTTAATGATAACAAGGCACTGATTGCAAAATAAATTTGGATAATTACAAACAGTAGAAAAGATACAGATATTAAGATTAAATTTAAACTCATTCTACCATACAACAATAAAGAAGCTATTTTAAAAATTAATATGCCTATTATCGTGGAAAAAAAGCTTAAAATTGTAATAGCTAAATACTTACCTAAAAATATTTCTTTTAAACTCATAGGTAAAGCCAATAAAGATGAAAATTTACCTAACAATAATTCATCTATTAACCCCAATTTAATCAAAGAGTTTGTTATACCTACAGAACAAAAAACAGAGATTAATTCTCCAATATTAAATACATCACCAATAGATTTGGAAGACATTGCAAATATTATAAAAAATATTATGCCTAATGGTATTACATTAATTCGATTATCCTGTAATGATTCTTTTAATTCCTTTAAACAGATTTTTCTAATATTCGTAAAATTCATAACTTAACCTCAATTGTCATATTCTTACAGATATTCTAATTAAAACTTACAGACATTTTAATTAAGATTTACAGACATTCTAATGAAGATATAAAAATAAAACAAGTTCTGAAAAGTGATTGCATTTTATTTAAGCAATATTTTTTCTTTATTTAAACGATTTAATAAAAATATCATAACAGGCAACAACACCACAATTATAGCAATCTCTATTGGTATGATCTTAGTTTGAACATACTTTATCGAATTTAAAACAAATGCTATGTCAATTTTATTACTTGAAAAAGTAAATATGAATATAATCAATGGAATCATATTGAATATTTCTCTTATTAACCTATTTTTATATTTTAAATATAACAATGAATCTATTGAAAAATATAAAAAAATAATAGGTAAAAATAGAATAGATATGACTATTAAATCAATGTTTATTGTATTATCTATAAAAAAAATTAAAATTGAGACAAAAATATTCCATATAAAATAAAAAGAAACTAAAATCCCAATAGATAAATACTTACCTAAAAATATTTCTTTTAAACTCATAGGTAAAGCCAATAATTGTGAAAACCTACCTAACAGTATCTCATTATAGAATTTATTAGAAACAAAAACAAGTATTATGAAAAAAGAAGCAAGTAAAAACACTGCTAAAGAAAAATCTTTATTCATAAAATTAAATAAAGGAATGAAAATTAAAAGAATAAAATAAATTCTTTTAAAATTATTATTCGCCATACTTTCTTTTAATTCTTTTAAACAAATTTTCTTAATATTATTAAAATTCATACAACAACATCTTAAATTAGACTATTAATTATATCTGATATTATTAGATATTATTCTGATACTTATCAATGTGATGATAGCTATTAAAATTATACTTCAGTAAAATTATGCTTCAGTGCCTGATGTTAATTTCAAATAAATATCTTCAAATGTATAATCAGGGTACTTATCTTTTAACTCATTTAAAGTTCCATCAAAAATCTTTTCACCTTTATTGATGATAGCAAGATTTGTGCAGACTTTTTGAACCTCTTCAAGGTCGTGGGATGAAAAAAACACTGTTTTATTTTCATCAGCAAACTTTTTAATCAAATTTCTCATTAAAACTTTTGACTCTAAATCAATACCACTTGTTGGTTCATCAAGAATCAATATCTGAGGATTATGAACAATTCCTCGAGCAAAGAGTAATCTTTTCTTCATACCATGAGAATACTTTTCTACTAAAACATCTTTCCATTTTGTTAAATTAACAATCGCAATTACTTCATTAACTCTTTCAACTATGTTTTGAGAGACTATATCATATAATTCAGCCCAGTATAATATATTTTTAAACCCTGATAATTTTGGATTTAATGAATCCTGATCTAATAAAAAACCAACTTGATTTTTCACTTCATACACTTCATCTGTGTCTAAATAAGGATTTTCTCCTAAAACTCTAAGAATTCCAGAACTTGGATTAAGTAATCCCAATATTAAATTTATGGTGGTTGTTTTACCAGCACCATTAGGTCCCATGTAGGCGAATATTTCCCCACTATGAATCTTTAAATCCATATTTTTCAAAGCAACAAAGTTATCATATTTTTTACTAACATTATCTAATTTAATAGTTAAAGCCATTATTGGTCTCCACATAGTATAATACATGATTAAAATATCTAATAGTGCTTAATAAAAGTTTAATATTGGTATTTCATTCAAATAAATGAATAAAAAAGTTTGATCAAAAAGTATTAGCTAAATCGTGATAAATTCATCAATTCCATTAGTTTTAAGAGTTTCTTTTACATTAATTTTATCACTATCGCCTAAAAAGCCATTATCTCTAAAAACAATTCCAGCGAAACAGTTAGCTATTCATTTGTCCTATTACTTCTATTCCTTTGTTATTGAAGTGTTTATCAAATGTAGCTATTTGTTTTATTCTTAATTGGTCCATGATTTCCATATATAAACAATCAAAAAAAGGTAGTCTTTCAGGCAAGTAATTAAGTAATTTATCCATTCCTTTATTAATGTGCTGTACATCTTCAACTATACCAAACTCTCCATTATTTAACGCGTAAAATACTGTTTCTAATAATTCTTTTGATACTTTTATTTTAATATTTGAAACTGTCATTACTTCAAGTATTACGGAATTACTTATATTATTAATTGTTCGTTTTTGATTTTTTCATAGATTTTAATAGCTACTTTGTGTTCTGTTTCGGCTTCAATGAAATAAGCTAATAAAAAATTAGCATCTAAAAATATCATTTATTCGCCTCTTCTAACTTGGTTTATTAATTCAACTGCATTAACTAGTTTATCTGTTTTTATAATTCCTTTTAAATCTTCCATGCTTTTACTTGGATCTGGTTTTTTTATCCATTTTATTTTAGATTTATTTTCCTTTGGTTCTCTGTCTATACCTTCTTTCAAATAATCATTAATTATTTTTGTTTGTGCAGTTCTTTTGTTAATAGCTATTTGATTAATTGTTTCCATTATTTTAGGTTCTAATATTAATGTAGTCCTATTTTTACTTTGCATAATCATCACCACTTATATTCATAATATGTGTTATGATATATTACTTAGGATATATATAGTTTTTTATATCAAGATATTTTTTTCCAGCAGACAAACCCATTATCTTTAAGCACGACACGAATAGTTTCAGGAGATAAGTCTTCTTTTAACTTGACGATTTTAGTAGCTATTTCTGATGTGATTTCATCATCAAGACAGACTAATAAAGCTCCAAACACACTGAATAGATTTTTTTTATTGTTAATATCATATTCTTCGATTGGTAATGTAAGATCTATTCTATATTTAGCATTATTTCATATAGTGTCAAGACAACTTAATTTAGTAAGATTTTAAAAAATGAATTTTCAGGTAATCATGAAGTTTATTAGATAGGTATGATGTCAGGTAATCATGGAGTTTATTAGATAGGTATGATGTTCACAAAAAATTATCAGCATGTAAAATCCATACTTAAATAGAAAGAAACAAATTGCAATGACAACTAGGGGTTATTGACTAAAAACCATTGAAAATATAACATTTGATTGTTTACATTAACATCTAATTTCTGTCAAATTAGTGATTTCTTCTTTTTTAAAAACTTAATCATATTTAATTTTTTTTATTTGAAAATATTAACATCACTTGAAAATATTAATTTTCTTTAAAGTAATACTTTTATATGAATTAATATAAAATGAAATATTACTCGATAAAAAAAAAATTGTTGAGAAAAATTTTTTTTATGGAGGAGTATTATTATTACCACAAAATATTTTGATCCATTGGATGACTTTTTGTTTTCCCAGTACATGGCAAGTGATGGAAGGGAAAAGCAATTAAAATCATTCATCAATGCAGTGCTTAAAGAAAACAATGATTCAATTGAATTTATAGAAATCATTGAGAATAAACTAATTTCTGGTGAAATTAAAGGACAAAAGAATTGTATACTTGATTTAAGATCAGTTTCATCAGATGGAAGACACTTCATAGTGGAAGTGCAAAGACAAAACCAATACCATTTCAAAAAAAGAAGTTTATTGTATTTAGCGAGAGAATACACCAATTCAGCTAAAAAAGGCGAATTAGAAGATTTAAAACAACATATATTGATTAATATATTGGATTTTAACTTTTGTAAAGATGACCTACCCAACCGAAAATTTAATATAAGAAGCGAAACAGATGAATGTTTATACTCAGATTATCTGACAATATATAATATAAACATTCCAGCCTTTAGAAAACTGAAAGAAAAAGACTTGAAAAATCCATTACACAGATGGATAATATTCTTTGATAAAAAAAGCCCAAAAAGACTTATAGATGAGGTGATTAAGATGGATAAAGATATAAAATTAGCAGATGCGAAATTCAATGAACTACTCTCAGATGAAAAAGCTTTTCACGACTATCAAATGAGACAATTAGCAAAAATGGAATTAAAAAGCGAAATAAACCACAGCAGAAAACAAGGAATAAAAGAAGGAGAATTAAAAGGAATAAAAAAAGGTAAAATAGAAGTAGCTGTTAATCTTTTAAGTAAAGGAATGGAATTAGATTTGGTCAGTGAAATCACAAATATCCCGATTTCAAAACTTAAAAGTTTAAAGCACTGATTTTAGAAAAAATTAGGATGATATGAGTTAAACTTTAAAAAAAAACTGTTAACTTTCTCATATCAATAAACATCGATAACATAAGGTACAGTACCCCAAAAAATATAAAAACAAAAAACACTAAAAAAACAAAAACACTTTATGAACTACTTATAATAGTAATGATAGTGTTCTCTCTTAAAAAGGATATTGAAACATTTTAACTCATTGGATTTAAATAATCTGCATTGAGATCGTCCAATAGCACAATTTTATAAAAAATGAGTTGCTCCATTTTCAATTTAAATACTTGTACGATCTTACTCTGCATGAAAAATAATTGTTTAGACATCTTGTATTTAATGAAATTCTATCTGATAAATGCTGATTTCATAAAACTTATTTTTTAAAATCTTACTAAATTAATTTGTCTTGACAATAGTAAGTCAAGTTCGACTCTATCTTCTTTTATATTGTTTACACTTGTGAAAATAGCTTGTTTTGGGTTTTCATAATCTGGACCCCATTTTTTAAGATTTGATATGGTGTTAGGTTTTCATGAAAAAACAAAAGACATAAAATTCATGATTTCATACATTTCCATGACTATTAGATCATAAAATTAGAAGATTTTATAATAAAAGAACTTGTCAAAAAGTGTGGGTTTTTTCAAAAAATATCAAGAGTCTGTCTAACAATCTGACTCTCTGAACAAAAATTTAATTTATCGATTTTTATTGAAAATTATTTAAATTATTTTAAATATTTAAAAATTGTTCACTTAAGTATTTATATAGACTGAACAAAAATAATTGTTGGACAGCATCTTAAATTAAAAAAATTATTTATAATTTTATTTATATAAACTATAAAACAATAGTAATTAAGTATAAAATAGTAATATAAGAAATAATTTCTGAATAATTTATGGTGATTAAGAAATTAACATGAAATCAAAGTTGTCAGTTGATGAATCCAACTTTAAAAAATTAATAACTGGAAATACGATCTATATTGATAAAACAGAAATTATTAATAATTTGTTAGATCTTAAAAGAACATACCATTTTTATCTCGTCCAAGAAGTTTTAATAAGTTTTTACTTGAAAATCTAACTCTAATTGGACTTGTAATCAAAGAAATAAAATTGAACATCATAATAAAGTAGATATTAAATGTGAAATAGAGAAATTAAACTTTAATACTTAAATTTAATCTTTTATTTTTTCTAATTTATAGTAACAGTGAATTAAATGACGATTTTATCATATATTGAAGATATTGAAAAGGATGAACCTATAAAACTTAATCAAGAAGAGATTACAGAACTTCTAAACACTAAAAAGCAGGACGTTATTAGACTAATGAAGTTAGCATCTGATAGACAGGATAAGGACCATATAACTTATTCTAAAAATGTCTTCATTCCTTTAACAGAAGTATGTAGAAATTCTTGTGGATACTGTACTTTTAAAAAAGAATCTGATGATCCAAACACGATCTTATTAAAGGACACCGAAGAAATAATCAAAGAACTCAAATTTTCTCAAGTATATGGGTGTAAAGAAGCTTTAATCACATTTGGTGAACAAGCTGATGATGATGAAATAGTTTTAAAAACTTTAAATGAAAAAGGATTTGAAAATACAACAGATTATCTTTATGATCTATGTGAAGATATTCTAAATAAGACGAATTTACTTCCACATAGCAATTGTGGTGTTCTCCCATATAAAAAATTAAAAAAACTTAAAGAAGTTAATGTGTCTATGGGAATGATGATTGAAAATTCATCACCACGATTAATGGAGACAATAGCTCATAAGAATAGCCCTGGAAAAAATCCTAAACTCAGACTTGAAACTGTAGCCAATGCTGGTAAATTGAATATTCCTTACACCACAGGCATACTCGTTGGAATTGGAGAAAACAAAAAAGAAATATCTAATTCTTTACTTGATATTAGACACTTACAAGATAAATATGGTCATATACAGGAAATTATTATTCAGAATTTTAAAACTAAGCCAGGAACTCCTATGGAATCATGTAATGAACCAACACTGTTAGATATGATTCAAACTGTTTCAGTTGCTAAATTGTTATTTGATGATGTTAGTATTCAAGTTCCTCCAAATTTAAATTATCATACTAACCAGATATTTCTACTTTGTGGTGCTGATGATTGGGGAGGAGTATCTCCACTAACTAAAGATTATGTTAATCCAGATGATAAATGGCCACAAATAAGTGAATTAAAAAAATTCAGTATGGAATCAGGTTTCAAATTAAAAGAACGTTTAGCTATTTATGATAAGTTCATTAATGAGGAATATCTAAATCAAAAACTTTTATCAAAAACAGAAACACTAAGAAAACAATTAGAATAATTTTTTATAGTTTGTGTGACTAAGTCCTATAATTTTTTTTTATTACAAAAGCTGGGTCACAATCCATATTTTTCAAATTTTACCTATTCCACATTTTCAACTAAAATTGTTTACAATACAGAGAATTTCTATTAACCTCAGGAAATTCTCTATGATACACTATAATTTTATTATCTTATAAATGTTTCGATTTTATTCTCATCTTATAGCCTATCTAATACATCCTCTAAAAT
>JAITGU010000055.1 GCA_031280375.1 Candidatus Methanovirga procula
ATTTTAGAGGATGTATTAGATAGGCTATAAGATGAGAATAAAATCGAAACATTTATAAGATAATAAAATTATAGTGTATCATAGAGAATTTCCTGAGGTTAATAGAAATTCTCTATAGTCATTGAAATAATTTTTAATTAATGGACTTTTTAAATAGCATAATACTATTTTATTTTAAATTTTATTTAACTAAATAATATACTTTTTAATATAATTAATTTTAGATTATTTAATAACAAAATAAGTCATATTTAGATGATATTTTCAAAAGCGAAGAATAAATTCTTCTAAGTTAAAAATAAATTTTTAACAATGAAGAGCAAATTATTCTAATTGGGAATAAATTCTCAATGATAGAAAATTATATGAAAAATTCACTAATTAAATTATCAATATCAAAGACTATAATATCATATTTTTTTATTAACTATTATTTTAATTTTGTGATATAATGTTTAAAGAAAAGAAATATAGTAGACCTGTTAAAAATATTCCCAAAGGATTTGACTCTGCTAACGACTTTTTTGAATATCTATTTAACAATAAAAATATGATTTGGATGGGTCAAAATACTAACCATCTGCATAAAGAAGATTATATTTATAATGGAATGGTAGAATGTTTAAAAAATAGAGAATATTCTAAATATCCTCCTTCTGAAGGGTTTTCAGAACTTAAAAGGTTAATATTAGATGACCTAGGTTTAAATGACAGTGACATTTTAATAAGTTCTGGTGGAACAGACTCACTTTATCTTGCTATGAATGTTATTTTAGAGCCTTACCATAATGTGATTACTCCTGATCCTGGTTATTTGATTATAGATAATTTTGCAAGTAGATTTGCAGGGGGAGTTATTCAAGTTCCTATCTACAATAAGGAATGTGGTTACAAATTAACACCAAAACTGTTTAGAGAGAATATGGACGAGAACACTAAAGTTGTTGTTCTTATCGATCCATTAAATCCATTAGGTACTTCATACACTTCTAAAGAGATTAAAGAGTTCGCTGAAATAGCCATTGAAAATGATATTTATCTAATTCATGATGTGACTTATAAAGATTTTGCAAAAGAGCATTATTCTGTAGCAAAATATGCTCCAAATAATAGTATAACCATTTATAGTTTTTCAAAGATTTTTGGAATGGCAGGGTTGAGGATTGGTGCTATGATATCTAATTCTGAAGTTATATCTGCTGTTAAATCAATGATAATAAATGATTTGGGGACAAATATTGTTGCTCAGGCAGGAGCAATAGCTGGGTTAAGATCTAAAGATAAATGGTTAGGAAATATTGTGGAAACTACGAGAAACAATCAAAAACTAATCAAATCAATGGTAGATGATATTGATGATGTTTTTATTGTGAATTATCCCTCTGATGGAAATATGTTAGCCATTGATATTGAAAAAACAGGGATTAATTCAGAGAAACTTGCAGAATATCTCTTAGATAAAAATATATTTACAAGAGGTGGAAACTATACAAGTTCACGTTTTGGTGATAAATATCTTAGAGTTAGTTTTTCTATTCCTGAAAAAGAAGTATTAATTTTTAATAAAGAGTTTAAAAAAACTATAGATATTCTTAAAATAAAGTAATAGAACACGAACAAATGTTAATAGATAAAATATCAATGTAGATTATAAAAGAAAAAAGTAAACTACTAAAGCAATATTTTTATTAAAACAAATATAATATCAAATCCCTCCCACCTTCATATTTTTCTACTCTGTCTCTTTAAAGGTAATAGATAAATAAAATATATTTTTGTGATTTTATGGGTTATTATTTCTCTGATTAGAAAGATTATAAAGGTTTTAATAGTTATCATGGTGCATATCTATCATTGATTGATGAAGCTATTGCTAAATTGAAATTTGAAGAGCTGTTAAAATCCGTGAAGAAGATTTTGATGATTTAAATGGAATATCGGATACATTATGGTATACCTTCCAATACATTTTAGATCAGATGTAATAACAAGGTTTCAAAATAATCATTTATTGTATAATTTGATCCTCATTTGTTGGTTAAGTACTATTCTTTTTATAAATTTTATAGCCCAAGGAATATATGTTTTACCAATTTATAACATTTTTTATTAAAAAATTATTCTTAAAACTTCTTAATTTTTAATTCAAAGAAATATTAAAGTTTTTTTTGAAAATTTAATAAAAATATATGAGGTTAATAAAATAGGTAAGATACTATAATACTATAGCTCAAAATGAAGAATATAAGTATTTAAAAGGTTGGGCTATGGATTATATAGATGATCCTAATGTAATTTCAAGTAATGTTTAGATAATGAATTTCTTTATAATAGTATATTACATAAAGTTTTTGTTATTGATGCTGATGAAAAATTTAAAACATTTAAGATTAAATCAACACTTATTTTCCAATGCATGTAATATAATAAACTTTTCATTGCTCATTGAATTAATACTATACTTCCTATGATTAATAAACTATTATCCAATTAAACTAATTAAATGGATTATTTAT
>JAITGU010000071.1 GCA_031280375.1 Candidatus Methanovirga procula
ATTTTAGAGGATGTATTAGATAGGCTATAAGATGAGAATAAAATCGAAACATTTATAAGATAATAAAATTATAGTGTATCATAGAGAATTTCCTGAGGTTAATAGAAATTCTCTATAGATATTTAATTATAAAAATATAGCCGTTGTAAATATTATTTAAATTTATGCAAGTATAGTCCTTGACATAATTTTTGTAAGTAATGGACTTTTTAAATAAATATAATATTGTTTTATTTTAAGTTTTATTTAAATAGTATTTAGATATAATAAATTTTATAATTATTCAATAATAAAATAATCTATGTTTAAAATGATATTTTCAAACAGAGAATAAATTCTTCTAAGTTGAAAATAAATTTTCAACAATAAAAGATTATATAAAAAGTTTATTAATTAAATTATTAATATCAAGGACTATATTATTTAAATATAGTACTTAACAAAACTTTTATAACATATTGTTAAAAACTTTATTAAAAAAATATTCTTAAAATTGTTTAAATTTTAATTTAAGATATATTAACTTTTTAAAAGCATGATAAACATATTTAAAAGCATGTTAATTCATATGTATGTAGAATATCATGAATAAGCATATATAATTACATGAAGATAAGTTCAAAAATACTTACTTTATAAGATATTTATTCTCACTTATAAAAATAGTTATTTCTTACTCAATTAATATTAAATTGTGAAATTAATGATTCATGAATCCTTAAATTTTATTCTATCCAATGGAACTAATTTAGTTTTATGGCGAATTTTGTAGTATATAAATAAGATAACGAATAATATTAATGGAATGAATAGTTGTAGTGTTGTTTTTGGATTACTTAGCATTCCATAGCTTAGATTATATATTAACATTATACTTACTCCAAAAATAACTATAAGAGATCCTATTGGGAAGAATTTAGCTTTAAACTTTAATTCAGTTAAATCTAATCCCTGTTTCAAATATCCTTTTCTAAAACGATGATGAGATAAACCAAAACATAACCATATTAGTAATGTAGATATTCCAATTCCATTTATTAGTATTAAACATGCTTCATACCCCATTATTGCAACTATAAAACTCATTATTAAAGTGAATATTGTGACTATTATTGAAAAGTAAGGTATTCCTTTTTTATTTGCAAGAGTGAATCTCTTTGGTGCAAATTTTTCCTTACCAAGAGAATATAATATTCTTGTTGAAGCATAAAATTCTGAATTACAGGCAGATATTAAAGCAGTTAAAATAACAAAATTCATAATGGAGTCAACTGCTGGTATTTGAGCATATTGAAATACTAAAGCAAAGGGGGTGGTGATTAAATTTGTATTAGAATTTAATAGGTAAGGAGAAGTGTATGGAATGATTGCTCCGATTACAAAGATTGTTCCAATGTAGAATATTAGTATTCTGAGTATGACATTATTAATAGCTTTAGGCATGGACTTTGATGGATTTTCTGTTTCACCAGCTGCAATACCTATTAATTCTGTCCCACCGAATGATAATGCTGCAAGTATTAGAATTGAAAAAAATGAGTTTATATTTCCTATAAATGGTCCTCCATCATAGAAAAAATTTTTAAATCCTAATTGTTCCTGACCTGTTAATCCTAAAATAATAATTATTCCAATTATTAGAAAAATTATTATTGTGACAATTTTAACACTTGACATCCAAAATTCAGCTTCTCCAAATGATTTTGAACCTAATAAATTAACAATAAGAACGATCGTGAAAAATAATGTATTAAATACCCAAATAGGAATATCAGGGAACCAAAATCTCATAAATATCCCACAGGCAATTATATCCATTGCAATTGTAGAAATAGCTGTATAGTAATATACCCATCCTACTGAGAAGCCTAAGGCAGGATCAACATAGTCTTTTGTAAATGTCATCACTGAACCAGATACAGGTCTGTATGTGGATATTTCTCCTAATCCATGCATTAAAAAGTAGATCACTATTCCAACTAATGTATAGGAAAGTAAAGCTCCTCCAGGCCCTGATTGTGAAATCATCTGTCCTGATGCTAAAAACAGCCCAGTTCCAATTGAACTGCCTATTGCTATCATTGAAATATGTCTACTTTTTAATCCTCTTTTTAAAGAAGTTTTATCTTCATTAATTCTATCTTCTCCTTTTCATTGGATTAGTAGTTCATTATCAAGTATTTTACTATCAAGGTAGTATTTTTAGATTAGTATAATATCTAAAGCAGCTACTCAAATATTTATTTTATATATTAATTCGTGTTTCTAAATTATTAATTCGTGTTAATAATAAATTAAATAAGTCAAATAAATTTATTAAATTTTAGTTTAAAGTAGATGATTTATAACTTTGATTGATACCATATACACACACCAGTCCATTTACAGTTATCACAAATATCTTTTAAGTCATCTACATTTTTAATTGAATTATTTATTATTTTATATAAATTATTTATTTTATATGCCTTGTTTTCGATTATGCCTGTTTTTTTAATTAGATTTAAATCCATTTTAGTAATTTCTTCATTGCTCCTATTTATTTCTTCTTTAGTTGAATGTTCATCATATTTTTCTAAGTTTAGGCAACATTTTTCATCTTTTAGATTGGGGCAGTAACTACAAATAATATCGGCTGCTTTAAGCACGATTATTGTAGGATTGTTTTTTAGATGAGTTATTAAATTTTCAAGATTTCTTTTGAAGTTTTCATCGTATCCATATCCTTGATATCCTTGTAAACATAGCAAATGATGTGCCCTCAACTTTATATGGTTATTTAGATTAGACATGAAAACAGCCAGTATATTAATTAATTCAAAAAATTATACTCTTAAAAATAGAATTTTATAAAAATTAAAAGTTAAAAATTAGATTTTATTTAGGTAAAAATATTTTTGAGAAAAATGATGCCCCTATTATTTTAACAATATCTCCCACTATAAATGGTATAAGTCCCATTATAAGTAAAAGGCTAATATTTGGTAAGTTACCCATATTTAAATAATAATAAATAGCTAAAATAAATAAACCTGGTATATAGATACAGATGTAGTTAGCTATTAACATCACTGGAATCATTTTATTAAAATTCCTCGATTTAGAGTATTTATCATTTACATATCCAATAAATAGTGATGCAAATACGAATCCTATCATATATCCTCCATTAGGACCTAAAAGGATATTTAAACCACCATTCATACCTGCAAACCACGGTACTCCAAAAATACCTGTTCCAATATACAATATCTGGCTTAAGGGACCTAATTTTCTTCCGAGAACTAATCCTGAAATTAAAACAGCGAATGTTTGTCCTGTTATAGGAACAGGACTCCAAGATAATGGTATTATTATTTGTGCCATAATTCCTGTAAAGCAAGCCATTAAAACTACCATTATGCCTTTTTCGATATTTGAAGATTTATTAGTTCTTTCAAATACCAATTTTCTTTTTTCACAGTAAGAGTTCATACTCGTCATTAAATCACATTTTAATATAATACTTAGTTCTATTTAAATTAGTTATATTATCTAATTATAAATTAGGTAGTTATTATCCTTAAAGAATCTGGTTTCTTAACGACATCATGTACACCAAAGGCAACTAAATTTTTAATTCCTTTGTTTAATGAAATATCTACTAATCTTTGAGATATTATGCCATCAAATGCAATGGAATATATTTCACCATTTGAATTTTTAATCTCATCATAAAGTTCTTCTACTTTGACTTCTTTTAAGCTATTTAGTGTATCATCAAATATTTCACAATTACCAGTTCCCTCTAAGTCTTTTAAAATCCTCTTTAAAACAGCCAATTTATCCTCTATTTTAGGTTTTGACCTATTTACACTGTCGTCGAAGTATTGTTCAACAGGAGTCTTATTTCTTAGAGCTACCATAACATCGTTTTTTTCAAGGTCTTCAACTTCTTTTCCAAGTGGAGCTCTTGTTATGTAATCTACTTTGCCAACTTGTAGAAGCTCTTTTAGAATTAATTCTCCTCCATGGTCTCCATCAACAAATGCAGTTACAGTTTTCTCTTTTGTTAACTTTGCCACACTTTTAGGAATGTTCACGCCTTCAACAGCTACAGCATTTTTAATACCGTATTTTAATAGGTTTAAAACATCGGATCTTCCTTCTACAACAAGGATAGCATCTGAAGTCATGACATTTGGACCTGCTGGCAGTCTTTCTTCACCATATTCAGAAATTTCATGAATTCTCATAGATTCTTTAACTTCTTCGATCATTTTAACGCTTTCAGGAGCTGCAACTTTCATCATACCTTCATAAATTTCTTTTGCACGGTTTACAACTTGTTTCCTTTTAACTGCTCTTACATCTTCAACTTTTTTTGTGAAAATTTCTGCTTCACAAGGACCAACTCTATTTATGGTTTCAAGCGATGCTGCTAAAATAGCTGTTTCTATCCTATCTAAACTTGATGGAATAATAATATCTCCTTTTGATCGTCCTTCACTTGAGTGAATATCTACTTTAATTCTTCCAATTCTTCCAGTTTTTTGTAATTCTCTTAAGTCTAAGTCATTGCTTAATAGACCTTCGGTCTGTCCAAAAATTGCTCCTACGACATCAGGCTTCTCTACAATGCCAGTTGCGTTTATTTGTACATGTATAAGATATTTGGTTGTGGTTAATTCCTCACCTTTTCCCATTTTAACCTCTCCTTTTAGGTGATTGGGATAATATTACAAGCTAATTTATAGCTATATCATATGATAATGATCATATAATGGTAATTTATTCCATAGTTAATAAGTTAATAGGTATATTAATATATAATATTATAAAAAATTGAGATTTAAATTAATTTACTTAATTAAATAATACAAAAACAATAGATAATAAAATAAGCTTTATAAAACATTTTAATGGCTATTCATTAGCCTAATAGCCATTATTAGCCTAATAATCATTATAATCCAATGTGCATTGAATTTAATTACATTTTCTATTTATCGTTTATAGTCAATACTTGATAATATGATAACTAATGATATGGGATATATTATAATAAATTAAGGTTAGGTATTGCAAATAAATATTTACATTGATCAGTGATCCTTGTAGTAGCTCATAAATTTATAATAACCAATTTTTTTCATCAATTCATTATAACTGATTATTAATGGTATACTTAAAACACTATTTTGAACTTAATATATATTTGTTCTTATAGGCTTTTAGTATAGTACAGTAAACTTAATGTATGGCTCCAACTAATTAACTAAATTTAAACTTAATATTCTATAATCATTTAGCATAATAAAAGTGTAATAATATTCTGGTTATCATAAAAAAACTTATTTAATTGATATAATTAAACTTGTAATTGTATTTATTTGAATATATTTTTTATAGTATATAAAAATTACTTTTTAATTTATTATATGGACAAATATATATTATATCATAAACAAACTATTAAGAGAATAAAGATAATTTATCACATAATAAATGGTATAACATCGTGGTTTAGATGGTAATATGAGTAAAAACGAAAAATTGACTCCGAAAACTTTTATGAAAAGAATATCTAAGAAGAAAAGCTGTGAAAATAAAATTTTTTCAGATGAAAATTATCTTAAATATTTATCAATTGAAAATTTATATGATAAAGATAATGAATATTACTATAATCTTAAACTTCTTATAAATTCTACTTCTTCATCTGAAATATCCGATGCTCTTTTTTCTTTAACAAACAATAATGGAGTTTTAGAAGGATTAAAAAGTATAAATGATTTAAAAGCTTATGGTGGAGTTGTAACTGTTGAAACATCTTCTGATGATTGGGGAACATCTACTTTAGCTATTGATGAAGCAGAAGAAGGCGAAGTGATTTTTATAAAAACTCAAGATGTGGATCATTCAGAGGGTTCTAATTTTAAAAAAATGAAAGGTTCAGCTGTTTGGGGGGAATTAGCCTCTTTAGCAGCTAAAAGCAAAAAAATAGCTGGAACATTTGTTGGGGGATATGTGCGGGATATAGACAATTTAATTGACTTAAATTACCCAGTTTTTGCTTTGGATACATGTCCTAATGCAGGGTCTGCTCTTGGTCAAGGAACCATTAATAAAAGTATACATTTAGCTGATCACAATATTAACCCTGGAGATTTTATATTTGGAGATAAAAGTGGGGTTGTTTTAGTTCCTAATGCTTTATTTGGGATCGTGATGAAAAAAGTAATAGATATTAAAAGAAATGAGAGAAACATTCGTGAAGGCATTGGAAAAGGAATAAATTTATCTGAAATCGTAGGATTGAAGTAATACACTATTAAAATCGTCTATGAAACTTTATTGAATCGGCTGTGAAGAATCCAGTTTTTCCATAATTTTCTTCTTGCATTTGCTGAATTGTATATGAAGCATCCTCCACACTTTCTACACTCTTAAAAATTCTTCTTTCCTTTACTTTTAAGGTTTTTCCACAAACACATTTTCTTGTAGCAACACTTTCCTTTGCATACAATGCTCTACCACAATCGCAACGAAAAATAAGGTACATTTTAGCCTCCAAAAATTTTGCCTGCTAATGGAATGAATACTTTTGATGGGAGTATGATTAAAGTGGCAATTGTCACACCAAGATTTGTTCCAACAACAACTAAAAGAATTCTGAATATTGCATTGTGCCATAAATCCTTGAAACTTCCAATTTTAGTTAGATTGGCAATATCACTTCTTTTAAATTTCCTGTACTTAGCTTCTGTTAATCCTGAAAACCATCCAGCTGCAAGTAAAGGATGTATAATAGTTAAAGGAGCTACAACAAATCCCACCAATGCAGACTGAATTTTTGAACCAGAAAGGATAGAGCCTAAAAATGCACATCCTCCACCAATTAAAACAAATTCATATAAGTTGTAAACAATATCAATCCCTTTCCAGAAAGCTATTATAAAAATTGCAACAAATGAAATTGGTATTAAAGCTAAAATAGCTTTAACCCAAGGAAAACCTTTTTTTTCAATATCTGTAAGTTCTTTTAGCGATGGTATTTCTTCTGGATTGTCAAGATAGTGGCTTATTCCTTTTTTGTGTCCTGCACCAACCACAGCAACAACATGATCCTTTTCAATTCCCAATATAGATTTTGCTAAGTAAGCATCTCTTTCATGAACAAGAACTTGATAAACAGAAGGAGACTTATCCTTAAAGTATTCCATAACTTCATCTAATACATCTGGGTTCTTTAAATCTTCAATATTTTCAATTTCATCTTCATCATCAAATAAGGAGTAAATAAGGCTAAAAACAAACTTAAGTTTTTCATAGGTGCCCATTTTATTCATAGTTCTTTGCAGTGTAACATTAATATCTCTATCGATTAAAACTATTTCTGCACAGTTTTTTTCTCCAGCTTCTATTGCAGCTATCATTTCAGAACCTGGTTTCACATCCAATTCTGCACCAATTTTACTTTGGATTAATGTGAGCATGGCACTTGCGATAAAAATCCCGACTTTATCTTCTTTAATAATTTTAGTAATAGATATATCCTCTTCTTCAACACCATCTCTTTCCTGAATTAAACGCTTATATCTTCCAGAATCAAGTTCAATAGCTACAACTTCAGGGTGTTGTTCGTGGATGACATTTTTTACTTCTTCAACACTTTCTTTAGAAACATGAGCAGTTCCAATGATCGTTAAACATTCTTTTTTCATAGTTGACACTCACACATAATTATAAGAATCATTGTAAAATTTTATGGATTGTATAGTTAAAAAGTTGTAATTTAAAATGAATATTTTTAAAAAAATTTTATTTTCTAAATTCACTTTTAAAAGCTGTTTCATTACATTTTATTTAATAATTCATTTTTTATTAGATTAGATATTTATATTTTATTATTAATTAAATATAAAAGATTTTAGTATTATTAAAATAATTAAGATAGTTATAACAATTAAAATAAGCTTCATCCAAGAAAAACCTTTTTTTTCAATATCTGTAAGTTCTTTTAGCGATGGTATTTCTTCTGGATTGTCAAGATAGTGGCTTATTCCTTTTTTGTGTCCTGCACCAACCACAGCAACAACATGATCTTTTTCGATATCCAATATAGATTTTGCTAAGTAAGCATCTCTTTCATGAACAAGAACCTCATAGATAGAAGGAGACGATTTTTTCAAGTATTCCATAATTTCTTCTAATGTTTCCTGTTTTTTCAAATCTTCAATATTGTCTAATTCATTTCCTCTTGAAAACATAGAAAAAATAATGCTGAACACAAATTTAAGTTTTTCTAAGATTCCCATTTTATTAATAGCTCTTTGTAATGTAATATTAATATCTCTATCGATTAAAGCTATTTCTGCACCGTTTTCTTCTCCAGCTTCTATTGCAGCTATCATTTCAGAACCTGGCTTCACATCTAATTCTGCACCAATTCTATTCTGAATAAAAGACAATATTCCTCCAGTAACATAAACACCAACTTTATTTTTTCTAACTATCTCACCAATCCCCATGTTTTTTTCTTCTTTTTTAATGCCATTTTTCTCGTCCATCAAACGAATAAAACGCTGATAATCAAGTTCAATAGCTACAACTTCTGGCTGTTTTGTGTAAATTACATCTTTTACTTCCTCAACACTTTCTTTAGAAACATGAGCAGTTCCAATAATCGTTAAACATTCTCTTCTCATTTTTACACTCTTACAGCTAAAATTTATGTAGATATCTAATCCTCTGTTTTAATTTATTTGCACTAAGACACTTTTATTATTAAAAGTATATAAATTTTTCATTGATATCTTAATGTTGTCGATTTAATAAATTTTATTAAAAATTTGTTTGTTATTAAATTCTTAAGGTTTGATTATAAATAATATAAAAGATTATCACTTACAATTTTGATATTATAGAATTATAGTCATTATGGTTATGTTCATCAATTATTAATTTAATTATATCTTATAAAACATCTTTAAATTAAATTTAAATAATGTATATTAATTATTAAAATTTTACAAAAGATTATATTAATGAATTTTTATTATGTTGTTTGATTTTTCAATTTCTGATAGGTTATTTGTGATGATTATTATTGTTTTGTTGTTTTGGATTTTTTTAAGAACATTATTCATAGTTTTTCTTGTTTCCTCGTCAATGGATTTCATTGCTTCATCCAATAATAAAATAGGTTTTTTGTTTATTAATGCTCTTGCTAAAGCTATTTTTTGTCTTTCTCCACTGGATAATAGTTGTCCTTTCGAATAATTTATATAAATAGCTATTTTAATTATTTTAGAAAAAATTGAATTTTTTATTTAATTTTAAAAATTTTTAATTGTTGTAAATTAATTTAGAAGTAGTATAATTAATTAAATTAATATAAAGTTTTTATTTCTTTTGTTATTATTTAAAATAGCTGAAGATGAAAAATTCACAATTACTATGCTCTTGTATAATAATATTAACAAAAGCTCATTACTGTCAGTTAAATAAATATTTATTAAAAACTTGTTTGTTATTAAATTATTTAAAGTTGGATTATAAATAACATTAAAATAAATTTTCAATATTAAAAAAACTTTTAAAGCAGAAGTTTTGTCTGTTAAGTTCATCATGACATTCAAAACAGCAAAAATTTCATTTCCTAAGATTTTTAATTAGTTCAGCGATATTTTTCAACATTAAACCAACTTTAAATAGCCAGTCATTGGTTCATAGATTGCTCCCTTACTTTTAAGTTGTTTTATCATTTCTTTAACTTTTTCCTCACTAAGATTATATTGATCTATCAAATTACTTGTTAAAATATTAACTGGTGCCTTATCTCCATATTCTTCTTGAAGTTCTTTAATTTCTTCAACAACTCTTTGAAGTTTATCTCGTTCTGATTTAGGTGGTCTTCCTTCAACAATATCGATATCTATTTTTCCAGTTTCAGGGTCAACACCTACTTCTCTAAGACAGGTTTGTTGAAGTTGAACAGCTTTTCTTGCATCTTCTGCAAGAACTTCATCTCTAAGTTTAACTTTAGCAGATGCTTCTGCCAAACGTATAATAGCTTCCAATTGCCTTGCTGTAATAGCTACTGGAGATTCTTCATCAATTGTACTGCTCCTCATTGAAACATAAAATTCTTCAAGAACCTTCATAGCTTCGTCAGTTAAAACTGGCTTAATATTTTTTCTTGCATAAGCTATATATTTTCTTAAAAGTTCTGGTTCAATTTCATAGGTTATTGAATCTGCTTGATGAATTTTAAGTATGTGTTGAGCTAATTCTCTATCATTTTCAATGTTAGGTTTGTCTTCTAAAATGAATGTTAAATCAAATCTGGATAAAATAGGTGAAGGTAAGTTTATTTGTTCTGCCACTGATTTGTATCTATCAAACCTTCCAAACTTAGGATTTGCGGCTGCAAGAACAGAACATCTTGAATTTAATGTTGCCATTATCCCTGCCTTTGCAATACTTATGGTTTGTTGTTCAAGTGCCTCGTGGAGTGCTGATCTATCTTCTGTTCGCATTTTATCCAGCTCATCAACGCAAACATTTCCCATATCACCAAGAACAAGTGCTCCTGCTTCTAATGACCATCCTCCAAGTTCATCTCTAACAGCTGCAGCTGTTAATCCTGCTCCACTTGTCCCTTTACCACTGGTATATATACTTCTTGGTGCAAGTTTTGAAACATATTTTAACATTTGAGATTTACCCATACCAGGATCCCCAACTATTAAAATATGTATATCTCCACGTAATCTTGTTTTATCTTCAAGTTCCTTAGGAGTTCCACCGAATAATTGTAAAGCAATAGCTTCCTTAATATCTCTAAATCCTTTAATAGATGGAGCAGTAGATTTAATAATTTTATCGTATATGTGAGGATCTTTTGCTAATTCAACTATTTTTTTTTCATCTTCTGGACTAAGTTGAAGTTCTTCAAACTCTTGTTCAAGTGGTTCTATATGATTGGCATAAATATAATTCTTAAACTTCCCACTTTTCTCTTCTCTAAAAGTTTTTAATGTTCCAGTTATCCGAACATTATCTCCAGGATTTAACTGATCAACTAAATCATCTTCTAAGATGATTAAAATTTGTTTAGGTTCTGTTCCCCCAGATAAGTTTTCTAATGGTTCCTGTATCCTTGCAGTTTGTGTGTCAATATATTTGGATTCTTCTTGTAAAAGTCTAAAGGATCTACCACCACATTCACTGCATAAACTTGGTTCAGTGATAAGATTACTATTTGTCTGTTCAACTTCATGAAGTCTTAAACATCCTCTACATTCAAATACTCCTGTTTCTATTCTTGGTCTGATTTCGTCTGTTTTTCTAACAATACCATCTACAGAAACAAATTTCCCAATATATTTACTTAAAAGTATGTTTAATGGAACTACATTTGTTAGGTGTTCTAACCTTATATTTAAAGTTGCTCCAGACATTAAAGGATCTATATTTTTAATAGCTTTTTCAGAAGCACTTAAAACATCCTCAGGTTTTTCAATTAGAAGATCCGCTAAATCTGGATCAAACAGTTCTAATTCTAAATAGTCAACTACTAATGATCTATCATCAGGATATTGTTCTAAAACCTTGAAAAGATCATCTTTATACTTTGCCTGGAAAAATTCTTCAAATTTGCTTAATGGTGAATTTGTTTTATTTACTGAAGCCATTGTATCATATTTTGTTTATTTATGAGTCTTTTGTTTATAATTTAAAAAGTTTGTACTTATAATTTAGACCTTCTATAATTTAAAAATAGTTAATGATTTTTAAAAAATGGTTATTAAATAGTTGATTAGATTATTATTTATAATTTAGTTAACGATTAGGTAAATTTCTTCAGGTGAATTATTATTTAATTCTATAAAAAATAATTAACTTAAAATAAATATTTATTAATAAATTTCAGTAAACTACTATAAAACACATACTTAAATTTTTTATGAAATATTTAGATTTTTAATAATTTATTAGGATATTCTTATTTTTATAGTCATTATGTTAATGTTTATCAATTATTAAATTTAATCATATCTTATAAAATACCTTTAAATTAAATTTAAATAATGTTATATCAATATTAAAATTACTAAAAATTTTTAATTTTTGTAATTATGAAAATCCAAAGGATTTTCAGTAATCCAAAGGATTTTCAGTAATCTAAAGGATTTTCAGTAATTTTATAAATTTATAAGATTTTCAAAAATAACTATAATTATAAAATAATTATTATAATAATTATATAATAATATCATAGTATATATTTTAAAAAAATAAGGATTATAATATGAGAAATTTAAATTTAATGAAATTACATCAATAATTCAATTGTAAAAAGATGTCATGAACTATGATTATAAGTCTCTATTCAGAACATCTTTTACTCTACACTTAACATCAGTTATAAAACCATCGTCTATCTCAACATCTTTAAGTGCCAATGCCATTAACTTAATTTTCCCAGTATAAGCCCACCAATACTTTTTATGTTCAATTTGTTTAAAGGCTTCGTTAATTAAATTATCCAATGTTTTAGTCTGGTCTGCAGTATATTTCATTTCAACGATAAGTGTCTGCTCTTTTTCATTATTTTCAAGAACAAAATCAATTCGGCCATCCTCAATTACTCTCTCTTCAGTTATATAAAAATCCATTGATTCTGCCCAAATCGTGAATATCATGGAATAAACTTTCCACTTTTCCTCGTTATACATGCTAATTCTATTAAAGTAGGGGACTCCTGAAATATATGCTCTCAAACTTTCAGACAATTTTCCACACTTACCAGAGATAATTTCATTCCAAATTTGTTCTTGAGAACTTTTAAACCTACTTTCAACTCTTTTCATATATAATTCAGTTAGATTATATTTAAATGCTTGTTCAACCTCAAAATTAGGTATTTTAAGTGAATATTCAATTTCATCATTATCATTGATAAACATTTTATCAATTGTTAAATAACCTCCTTGAAAAAGCAAAGGCAATTCTTCCATGTTAATTGGATCAATTTCATTCAAATCCCTTTCATTTAAAGTTATGTTTTCAAAATTAATGATTTGTTCCCTTCTATTCTTTAAGATATCTACTAAAAAATGTGGTGTTCCAGTTTTAAACCAAAAATTAGACAATTTCCCTGTTTTCAATGCTGTTAAAGTGGAAAATGGATTAAAAACTCTTTTTTTCCCATCGAAACTATAACCATCATACCAATTGTTAATTTTAGCTAAAACAGTAGCATAGTCCGTGTCTTTCTTGTAAACTAAAGTTTGAATATATTCACTACAGTAATCTTCTAATTCTCTATGAGTTATTCCACAAATTGTAGAATATTCCTCAGATAATGTAATATCTGTTGGATTATTTAATTTAGAGAAAATTGATGTGTGAGCGAACTTAGTAATACCAGTTATGAAAATAAAATTAATATACTTATCCGAATTCTTCAAAGACATAAAAAAGCTTTGAAGTGTTTTACGATTAGCATCAGCTAATTTTTCATTATTTATGTTATCCAAGATTGGAGCATCATACTCATCAACTAAGACAACAATTTCATTATTATGTTTATAATATAATTCTTCAATTAACTCTGATAATTTATCATTAGGATGTTCACCAATCAGATCTATAGAAAAATGTTTAGCTATTCTATTTAAATGAAAATTTAATGACTCTTTAAATTGTTCATTATCTTCATTAAATGGTTTAGATAAATCAATATTTATTACCGTGTATTTTTTACTCCAATCCCATTTATCATATATGTAAAGTCCTTTAAACAAATCTTTATTGCCAGAAAAAAGATTATCTAATGTGCTAACCAATAAAGATTTACCAAATCTTCTTGGACGAGATAAAAAAACCGTACTCTCATTATCAATGAGATTATAAATATCTTTTGTCTTATCAACATACAAAAAATCATTTTTTATTAAAAATTCAAATGTTTGTTTGCCTAACCTTATCCTCTTTGAAAGTTTTGGATTACTATCTTTATTTTTAATCATAGATAACATTCCTCAATAAGTGATAATAATTGATTATAGATGTAAATAACAATTCCGAGTGTGTTTATTTATTTATTGAAATATTATACCTAAATTAGGCATATAGACATGAACTACGAATATATTTTAATCTTATCATTTAATTAACCATTATTTAATATATTTCGTGGCATATTTTTTAGCAATTAAATTATTAGTGATATTTGATTAAATTTTGATGTGGTTATACTTCAATTCTTATTTTTTAAAAATATTAGATATAATTATTTTAATATAAAAATAAGATTATTTAACAAATTTACTAAAAATATAAAACATTTTATAGAAAAATTGAAGAAAAACTTCGTTTTTCTAACTTATAAAATCAAAGATTTTATAATTAAAGATAATAACGGAAACTTTGTTTCCTAAGTTCCTCACGACCTTCGGAACCAAAGATTTTCTAAACTTAAAAATTAAAATTTTTAAGTAAAAAATTATTAAAATAGATAGAATCAAAGATTCTCTAACTTCAAAAATCAAGTTTTTAAAGTGTAGGAAATCTGTCTTAGATTATATTATGTTTATATATACAATATATGTTTGAATATCTAAGAAAGTTTGCTAAGATATTTTTACTTCTGATTCTCAATTATTAATCTACAATCATCTAATTCCATCAACACAAATTCCTAATAATGGAGCAATAGCTTTTTTTATATCTGACTTAACTTTATTTTCTCCATTTGATCCATCAACAATCTTAAAACCTTCATTTTCAGCTAATTTTAAATAATTATTCCTAATATCATTTAAAAAAGTTTCATCTTCAAAGGTATCCTGCTGCGAACATCTTTTAATAGCTAAATTTGGAGTAATATCTATCAAAATCACTAAATCTGGTATTTTAACATATTCATTAAGAGTATAAATCCATTTTTGAGGAATTTGATATGCTAAACTTGAATAAAAAGATCTATCACTAATTATAATCTCATTATTTTCTTCGTATTCCTCTAATTCCTTTTTAAGAATCAATCTATCAGCGGCAAAAAGTAAACCAAAAACTTTTTGCATATCTTCACAGTTAGCATTCTGACTTTTAAGTAATTTCCTCAAAAGTTTGCCAATATCTGAACTGGTTGGTTCATTAACTTTTTTAACCTTAAATCCTGATTCAACCAACCATTCACTAATATGCTCTAATTGTGTTGATTTACCAGCTCCATCAATTCCTTCTAAACATATATACATAATAATTAGTATAGTTTTAAAACTATAAATAATATTGTATAACAATTGTTAATTAAATATTATCAATACAGTGTCCGACAGAACTTTTGAAAATATAAAATTTTAGAATATTATTATTATTTATCCTTTGAGAAATTAAAGCATTTTAACAAATAATTTCAAATTATCATTATTTTTGAATCAAATGTCTTGCACTATAATTTTTAAAAATTTTCTTAAAATAAAAAAAATTATAAGAATTCAATCTTTCATTATTTTTTGATTTATTGTTGTTTTTTAGAAATAGTTAATTTTTGAAAAGGATAGTTTAAATGGAGAATTATATAAGAGTAAATTTAAAACATGTGAATTTAAACAAGATTTTCATTGAAAAATTAAAAAAAATATTATAAAAAAAAAATAATTTTATTAGAAATAAACAATACATCAGTTTAAATAAAAAAAAGATTATATAGATTTAAATGAATAAAACTTCTTAAAAGATAAATTATTCAATTAAAATTACATATTAAAACTTAATAAAAAAGTTAAAAATCTTCCTCTGATGCAAGACTATTTTCTGCTTTTCTTGCTTTTATAAAATTATATAATCCTATAAAACCTGCAACAAATATTAAGACTGCACTGAACTCAACTGAACCCATAGCTACTATACTACCTATACCCGCTACAAGTAATATAATAGACATTATTTTTTCATTTTTAAAATAAAATGTTGCAGCGATAATAGCTAATATTGATAAAACCAGCACAGCAGCTATAATAGGATTTTGAAAGATTTGAGTTAAGCCTTTTGTGCCTGACATTTGTAACATCATTACCAAATAACCAAAGACTTGTGTGAAAGCACTGATTCCACCAATGAGTCCCAAAACTCTCAAAAATATAGTTGATTGCTCACAATTAGCTAATTCTTCATTAACCATTTGAAAAACCTCCTTCATTTGTTATAAAATACTGATTATAAAATATAATAACTTTATATTCATACCTAATTTTATTATTATTTATATAAATAGTTTACCATATTTAATATTTATAGACTATGAAAAATTAACAATTCATGAAAGTTTAGAAACTTAAACTCTATGTAATAAAGTGGAAAATTAAAACATATGAATCCTGTGAAAAAATAACAAAGATAATTAAATGATAACAAAAAATTTAAAACAAACTAACAATTTTTCAAAAAAACTCAAAAAAAACTCACATATTAACAAAAGTAAAGATTTATATATTATTAAATTTTAAAAAATAGATTGTATAAGAAAATGTAAATTTTTTTATGTAATTATTTATTTGTAATTAACTTAATTATTTAAATTTTAAAGTATATAGAAAAATTAAATGAGGAGAAAAAATGACAAAAACTACAATAAGTGTTATCAAAGCAGATGTGGGAAGTATTTCTGGGCATGGTGTAGCTCACCCTGAGTTAATCCAAATTTGTAAGGACACATTGAAAGAAGCTACTTCAAATGGATTATTAGAAGATTATTATGTCACTCGCTGTGGTGATGATATTGACATGATAATGACTCATAGAAACGGGGAAGAAAATGAAGAAGTTCATAAGACAGCATTTAATGCATTTATGAAAGCAACTGAAAGAGCTCGTGAATTAAAGCTCTATGGTGCAGGTCAAGATTTATTATCCGATACATTTTCTGGAAATATTAAAGGTATGGGTCCTGGTGTTGCTGAAATGGAATTTAAAGAAAGACCAAGTGATCCTGTAATAGTATATTGTTGTGATAAGACTGAACCAGGAGCATTTAACTTCCCATTATATAGAATATTTGCAGATCCATTTAATACAGCTGGACTTGTTATAGATCCGAGTTTACACGATGGATTCAAATTTGAAGTATTTGATGTGATGGAACACAGAAAAGTTATCTTAGAATGTCCTGAAGAATCCTATGATTTACTTGCTCTTTTAGGTTCAACTGGGAGATATGTTATTAAAAGAGTCTTTAAGAAAAATGGAGAAATAGCTGCAAGTGTTTCTACAGAAAGATTAAACTTAATGGCAGGACAATACATTGGTAAAGACGACCCAGCAGCTATTGTAAGAGCACAATCAGGATTCCCAGCTGGTGGAGAAGTAGTGGAACCATTTGCATTCCCACATCTCGTTAGTGGTTGGATGAGAGGGTCTCATAATGGTCCTTTAATGCCAACAAGCCAAGAATATGCAAATCCAATCAGATTCGATGGACCTCCAAGAATTATCGGTTTAGGTTTCCAAATAGCTGATTCCAAATTAGTAGGACCAATTGATTTATTTGACGATCCTGCATTTGACAATACAAGAAATCAAGCATCAACTATCGCAAGTTATATGAGATGTCACGGTCCATTTGAACCACACAGATTACCAAGTGAAGAAATGGAATACACATCATTACCTGGTGTCTTAGAAAAATTAGAAACCAGATTTAAAAAGATGGATAGTTAATTTATATAATTATTCATTTTTTAGTAAATATTTATTTTTAATATTTTTTTTTAAAAAAGAGCCCAATTAGTTTTTTTAAGTAAACTGCAATACCTTAACAGTATTTATTGAGTATCAAGAGTTTGAAATGAATAAATTATTACTAAAAGATTAATTCCCAAGAATAATGTGAACTTTTAATTAAATAAGACCATAAATCATTTTTAAAGCATCTATTAATCCGTGACTATAAGTTATACATCCCAATGAAGTCATCTCATCTCCTTTTTCAAGATAATATTCACTATCATACTTATAACTTTTTGCTCTTTCAATAATTTCTTTTTCTTTAGAAGTAAAATCTATATTTTCAATGTCCTTAAAACTTAGATCTAATTTGTCAATATCTATTAATATCCTTTCACTATTTTTCACTGATGATCTCTCCAAGAAATAAAGATATGAATTAGCATATAGCTATTTTCCATGCTTCCATGCATGAAACATCCTTTGTGTAGCTGTAAAATAGGATAAAACTATTAAAAATATAAATGCAAAATGAATGTAATTAGTATCTATTAATCCAATAAGTAAAGATGCCATCAATATTATTAAACGAACAGCTCTTTCAGCTATTCCAACACTATTATCTATTCCCTTAGATTCTGAACTTGACCTAACATAGCTAACTATAAACCCTGAATGAATAGCTGAAATTCCAACAAACCAATCTACATAGTTCCCAAATATGAAACCAATGACAATAATAGCATCAGAAAACCTATCTATCGTTGAATCTAAAATAGCTCCAAATTCAGACACTCTATTATGACATCTTGCAATTGCTCCATCTAAAACATCGAAAAATCCGCTGAATAATATTAAAACAACGCCCAACAGCATGTTTGAATCTCCAACAGCAATAGCAGAAAAAATAGCTATTATCAATGATGTTAAAGTTATTAAATTAGGATTTATATTAAGTTTTGCCACAATTGGATCTAATATCTCCTTTAAAAAAGGTCTTAGATTAGCTAACATAAACTATCACAATGCTAACTATCTTCTAATTTTTTTAGCCTTTCATCTATAGAATCTAATTTCTCATTTGTGAACTCTTTATATTCATTAAATCTCTTATTAATTCCATCAATACTATTGTTAACAACATCAAATCTTTCTTCTAAAACACCAATATCTTCTTTTGTGGCTAATTCCCAATCTTTAATTAATTCCTCGCTTTTCTCATTTAAAAAAGCATCTAACTTATTGGAAAAAGCATCAGTGTTTATATTTGGCATGTCAATATCCTTAATTTTAGTTTTGAGTTTTTTGCCAACAGAAATATTATCATTACTTTCAGACACATTTAATCCTCCAATATTGAAATCTCTTAAATCTGCAACACCATTGCTCAGTTTATTTCTCATAGCAGTATCATTAAAATAATAGTAAACTAAAATACCTATTGCAACCACTAAAATTAAAAAAGCTATTACCTCAAAAATAGTCATTAAAATCACCTACACAAACTAAACTTAACCTACAATAAATTAATACAGTATTTCCATTTAATATATTAATAATTAGATCTTATGTTTAAGTAACTCTTTTTCCTTTCTTTCAATATCTTTAAGAATTTTTTCAAGCTTTTTTTGTTCAGCTTGAGCTTCAAGTCTTGCTAATCTTTCATTGACTTCATTATGAAGATAACCAACATCGCCTAAAATGTCTGTAGTTGAATTTCTTATATTTAAAAGTTTACCTTCCTGTTCTTTAGGTAAAGATAGTCTATTCTCCATTAATCGTTTAGTTTCAATATCTTTCTCCACCATATTAATTTTTTTTAATTCAATTTCTTTTTCAATTAATTCAATTGCATTAGACGATTTTCTAACATTTTTCCAATGTCCAACAACAATCATTATTGCAATAGCAGATATAATAATTACTAATAAAATAAAAACTTGTTGTGGTATTAACTCTTCTGCCATCATTTCACACTCCAAATAATCTAATATAACTCTAATTAATCAATTTAAACATAGCCATAGATATTTAATAATACTTATCTAAAATTATTGCATTATATGATTACTATATAAATTTTAATCATATAAATACTTTTCATCAAACTCAGGTTATTTTTTAAAATAAAACAACAACTAATAAAAATAAAATGTTACAAAATTATGAATGTTCTTTAAAATAATTTTCGACTAATTTAAAGTATTATTTTTTTAAAAAATTAATAATCAATTATTAATTGATAATTTAATTGATAATTTAATTGATAAAACTAATTATAATCAATAAAACTATTTAAAATTAGATTTATATCCATTTAATCCATATTTAAGTTTTATTACTTAATTTATATTTAAGGTAAAACAATATTAACCTTAATTAAGATTATAAAATCATATAAATAAAAATAAAATGGAATTCAAGATTTAATGAATAATACAGACAGTAGTAATTGAGAAAAAAATTGGAATATATATATTGAAATATATAGATCATAAGATAAATATTGAAATAATTAAAATTGCAACTGAAATAAAGAATGTAATAGTTCCTTTTATTATCCATGTAGCCTTATTTTTATTTAACGCTAAAACTAAACCATATGATAAAACTAAAGAAGATAATATCTTCACTACTCCAGCTATTTTTCCAGAAATTAAACTAAAACTTACAAGAAGTTGAGGAATGAAGTATGATAACAGAACAGTGATAACTATCATTACACCCATGTTGTTTAAAATTACCTTTAATATTCTCCCATAGTTCACACCACTCTTTTTTTCTTTACTATCAAAATATGAATTTCGAGGAGCATTTTTTAAAGAGGATTTGCTATTTTTCGAAAATATAGAATTTAGTCTATTTTTATTTTTTGGAGAATTGTTATCCAATGGTTTTGAAAGTTCAATCCTTCCTCTATTAAATTGAGAGTTTATTTTAGGTTCTTCAAAAAAAGTATTTTGGGAATCATAATCATTATTATCTTCTAAATTAGAATTTATATTTTCATCATTACCCAATGAAGAGCTATCTGATGAAGCAATAGTTCCCTTATTTTCTTCAGAGAACTTCTTAGCAAACTTTATCAAATCTTCTCTATCAATTAGTTTAATATTTTTTCTTGTTGCATAGTTAATTGCTTGGGATGAAAATGAAGAACTTGTAACAACAGCTACTTTTGAAGCTTTTAACCTTCTGCTTTCAATTTCCATGGATTTTAAAACTTCAATTTCAACATCCCACTGTTTATCATAGTTTTTACAAGTAACAACCACACCAAAATCACCAATTAATGTGGGAAGAACCCCATAAATATCTATAACCGTATTCGATGTTTTAAAATTTTTATAAATTTTGAATCCAGAATCTTCCATCATTTTTGCAATGAAGTTTACTAACTGTGATTTTTCCATCGTTACACCAGTGATTATTACTATGTGTGTTTAATAATATGTAATATTTATTACACAAGTATTGATAAACTTTAGGGAAACTTTCAATTTTCATCAAAAGTCACTTTTTTAGATAAATAATAAATAACAATTTTAAGAAAACATTTTATCTATTATAAAAAATATAGACCTTTATGTAATAAAAGATTTTTCTATATTAAAATATTAATATAGAATTATTTTTGTTTAATAACTATATGAATTTTAATTATTATATAATTAAATTAGACATTAGTTTATATCAAAATTAATTATTATTAAAATCAAAAGATTAATTAAAAATAAAAAAATTAAAAAAAAACTTTTAATAATCATTACACAATGACTTTTAATTGTTCATAAAGTTTTATTAAAGTTAGTTGATATTGAAAATAAAACTATTCAATTTATTTATTACACAATCACTAAAAATCATTAAATAAATATATAAGATAAATTAAAGTATTGGTAGTTTATATGAAAATTCTAATTTCAAATGATGATGGTATAAACTCCTCAGGACTATTAGCATCTAAAAATGCAGTTGAATCATTAGGAGATACTGTTGTTGTTGCACCATCCACACAACAAAGTGGAATAGGTCGTGCATTAACATTGTTTGAACCACTTCGCTTAAATGAAGTGGTGTTGAAAGATGAAAGTATTGGATACTCTGTATCTGGAACTCCTACTGATTCTGTGACCTTAGGATTATTTGAGCTAATGGATGAAAAGCCATATCTATGTATTTCTGGAATTAATATGGGAGAAAATATTGGAAAAGGCGAATTAACAACTTCTGGAACATTGGGGGCTGCAATGGAAGCTGCTTCTTATGGAATACCAACAATAGCTATTTCTCAAGAAGTCGTGCGAGGAGATTTTAAGTTTGAGGAAGGACACTTAGAAATAAATTTTGAAAACTCAAAAAAAATTCTCTACAAAGTAGCTAAAAAAATGTTGGATAAGGATTTACCTAAAGGCGTAGATTTATTAAATATTAATGTTCCATCCAAACCAAAAAGTAACAAGTTATTGCTATCTAAGCTTGGAAAAAGAATGTTCATTCCCAAAATAGAAACAAGATTGGATCCTCGAGGAACACCATATCATTGGATAGATGGGATTCCATATACAGATCATGAAGAAGGAACTGATGGTCATGGGTTACATATTAAAAAACAGCCGACTATAACTCCTTTATCCTTAGATTTTGGAGTAGATTTAGAATTGTTAAAAGGCTGGATTTAATTCAGATATTTGATAATTTAAAATTTGTTATTTACGATTTCAATATCTATGAATTTTAAGATAAAATTAAAGTTAAGGTACTTTACATACTCTTTATAAAACTTTATTAAAAAATTATTCTTAAAAATATTAAATGATGAAATTTGGAATGATTAGAAATTAACATTTAATTTCTTTAACAAGCCATTCCTCTCTTTTTTAAGATTATTTAAAAGTTCTTCATCACTACAGTCAGTTTTTTCTAAGTAAGCTATAGTATTTGTAATCTCTTTTAAATTAAATTCTAATTGGTTCATCACCATAAAATCATACTCCATTAAATATGTTTTATACTTAGACTTTATTATTCTATAGACAATTATTATATTTTATTAGATATAATTTATTTTACAATTATTTATAATTTTAAGAATATATATTTAAAAAAAAATTATAATATTAATCTGAGTTTGCTATTAAAATGATTTGATATAAATAAACATTATGCTACTTAAAAGAGTTATTGTTTTATATAATAAAATACAAACATTTTATTTTAATATAAATTATATAAATTAAAGATATTTAATAATTTTAATAAATTAATAAATAATTTAAGAACTAACTATTTGCCAATAGAAATTTACATTATGTAAAATATAACTTAATTTATAATATAACAAATAAAAGACGAGTGAAATAATGCAGAATGATGATTTTAAAGTTAACAAACAATTTTTAAGGTTCAGAGGAAAAGATGTGATAATAAGATTTAAAAATCAGGACGAAATTGAAGGAAAAATAACAGCCATCGATAATTTTTTAAACATATCCTTAGAAACTGCGGATCACACAAGAGTCGTAAAAGGTGGAGAAATAACATTTATTTCAGTGAAAAATTAATATAATTTTAATATATTTAATTAATCCTAATATTATTTTGTTTATAGACTAATGAAAAGCTCATTTAAGAGTTAAAAGGTGTTCCTTTATTTAAATACTCTCTAAATTCATTTTCAACTATTTTTTCAGCTTCTATTAATGTTAATCCGTGATTTTGAGCTAATTTTTTAATGTCTTCGTATTCTCTTCTTTGGGATATTATTTTATCTCCCATCATAGCTAATTTAAATCGAACAGTGCAAATATCAGAAGTATTTAGATATTTTCCAATATCCACATTTATAGAGACTATTTTTCTTTTAACTAACCCTCTATGAGTTTGTTTAACTCTTATTCCTAAAGTTCCAGTTTCTTCATAAATAGCTAAGAGGATATTATCTGTTTTCTCTGGAGAGGATATGACTTTAATTATGTGTCCTGGTCTATTTTTTTTCATTATAGTTGGAGTTATACTTACATCAGATGCTCCAATTCCAATAAACTTCTCAAAAAGATAGCCTAATAACTCTCCATTTAAATGGTCTACATTTGTTTCTATTACATCAACATTTTCAAAGTCTATGTTAGAATAACCTTCTATAATTCTTAAAATATTTGGAAATCCTAAGTCTTTGGATCCTGAACCATAACCTATATTTTTCACATTCATAATTGGTTGAAATGGTTGAAATTCATTACACAATTCAGCATAAATAGCTGAACCAGTTGGTGTGGTTAGTTCTTCTTTAACTGGTCCACCAAAACATTCCAAACCTTTTAAAATATCTATTGTTGCGGGTGCAGGTATGGGTATTCTACCGTGGGAAGAGTTTATGGTTCCTCCTCCAAGTGCAAGAGGAAGTCCAATTACTTTTTCATCGTTAAATCCAAGTCGATAATATAGAAAAACAGATCCAAATACATCGATTATTCCATCTATGGCTCCAACTTCATGAAAATGGATAGTATCTAAAGATTTCCCATGTACATTTGATTCACTAATAGCTATTCTCTTAAAAATATTTTTAGATGTTTCAATCATCTCATTTTTAATTAAATCATCTTTCTCTAAGTTATCAATTTTGTTAATTAATTCCCTATAAGATATTACCTTGTTTTTACTGGTGCTCCATTCTTTGAGGTCAACATAAGTCGTTTCAATACCATAAGAATTAAATTTTTCAATCTTAAAATCAGCACCTCCAAAATGAGAGGTTAAATGACTTACAATATGATTTAATTCCTTTTCATTAGCCCCTAAATCAATCAAAGCTCCTAAAATCATATTTCCTGATATTCCTGCATTTTGAGGATCGATTATAACTGTCATTTTTTCACCGTTTTAAACTGTTTCAACTAAAGTATATTCTAAACTAATAGGAAATAAAGTCTATAAAATTTACTTAGAATTACATAAATTCAGGTGATTCTACACCTAAAATGTTTAAAGCTATTTGAATCGTGATTTTTGTTTTATCGACAAGTAATAATCTCGCTAATTCATTCTCATCACCTATAACTCTTTTTGATTTGTAAAACTTGTTAAATGCTGTAGCAAGATCTTGAGTATAATGGGCGATTAAATGAACACGAAGAATCTTAACTGACTCTTCAATAACAAGAGGGAATTTAGCAAGTAATCTTATTAATTCAATCTCAGATTTGTCTAAATTCCAATCATTGATTTCGTCTATTGAAACATTTAAATTTCCATCAGTATATCTATTTGATTTGTTAAGTAGTTTACATGCACGTGCATGAGCATATTGGATTGAAACACAACCTTTTTCAAAATTCAATGCATCATCCCATTTAAATGTAATATGCTTTTCTGGTGAAAGTTTAGCTATATAATATCTAATAGCTCCTATCCCTATTATTTGAGATATTTTATCAATGTCTTTAGAAGTTAATTCAGGTTTTCGTTGTTTTAACTCTTCATGAGAATGTTTAATAGCTTCATCAATCAAATCATCGGATGAAATGAATACTCCTCTTCGTGTTGACATGGACCCTTCAGGTAAGGTTATGAATTCATAAAAAATAACTTCTGGAATTTTTTCACCTAAAATTTCTAATGCAAGACCAAGTTGTTTGGAAACTAATTTGTGATCTGAACCAAGAATATCTATAACTAAGTTTCCAAGTTTAGATTTTTTAATATGATAAGCTAAGTCCCTTGTTGAGTAAAGCGAAGTTCCATCAGAACGTTTTAAAACAAGTTCTTTATCTATTCCAAAATCTTCAAGATCCAAGTATAAAACTTCATTTTCTTTTGTGTGACCTGAATCAATTAAAGAGTTAATAACCTTATCTACATCACCATCACGAACAAACTGCCCTTCCCACAAAAATTCATCGTGAGAAATATTTAATTTTAGTAAGGTCTCTTTTACACCTTTTAAACAGTAGTTAACATATTTTTCAAACAGGTTATTTAAACTAAGATTCTTTCCAGACTCATATTCTTTAATGAGTATATCAACCTTATTTTTAATGGTTGGATTCCTATTTAATTCTTGGTTGACTTGGAGGTATAGATTTCCAATTTGATGGTCGGTCTTTAGAGAACTTTCCTCATCAATTTTTAAATTAAGCTCTTTAACACCAAAAATAATCATAGCTATTTGTCTACCCATATCATTAACATAATATTGAGTTACAACATCATTTCCAGCTGTTTTAAGAAGTCTACTTAAACAATCTCCAATTATCCCATTTCTAATGTGACCTATATGAAGTGGACCATTAGGATTAGCAGATGTATGCTCTAAAATAACTTTAAAATCTTTGGACTTGAGATTTCCATAATTTTCATCAATCTCAGCTAAAAAATCTTTAGAGAACTTATCATAGTCAATGAAGAAATTTATATATGGTCCTTTTGCCTCAACTTTTTTAAAATATTTTTCAGGATTTAAATCTTTAACAACTATTTGTGATATTTCAACTGGAGATTTTTTTAGTCTCTTAGCCAATTCAAAGGATACTGTTGAAGCCAAATCTCCCATATCAGAATTAGGTGGAAATTCCAGCTTTATTTCCTCTGGAATTTCTAATTTTAGCTTCACCAGACCATTTTTTAATATTTTTTTAGATTCTTCAATGAACTTATAGTACATATTTTCCACTTAATGCTCTTCTATCCACTAATACTTTTCTACTTTTAGTTTAAACCTAAACACTATCTTTATCTTATTTCTTAAATTGTACTTATGACACTGTCTATTTTCTAAAATTAGTATTCTTATTAGTATTCTTCATTAATACCAAGTAATTGATACCAGAACCCTTTAAGATAAATTGTTATATAACCAATTTTAGGAATTATAAATGGATGATCTCCAATAGTTATAACTCTTGCAACAATCTGATCTGGTTTAACAGGATAAGGATCTTTAACTGGATTATGATCTCCCTTTATAATAAATAGTTTAGTTCCATTCACTTCACTAACATTAATGACTCTATGGATAATTGGACCTGGGAACCATACACCATTGTAGACAACTATATCTCCAACTTTAACATCATATGGATCAAATTCACTAAAACCTAAAAAATTGGTCTTCTCAATTCCAACAATGTCGCCCCTGTATAAAACAGGCTCCATACTGCCTGAAATAACCACATTCAAATGTTGAGAAAGAAATAAACCAACGATGATTATAACAGCATAAATAATTATTTCTCGATTTTTAACATCCATTTAAACACTCCATACAAATCCATTATAATAAATCTATTATTTTAAAAATAAATATATTTTTATATAAAAATAGTATGGCACTTATAAATTTTTTAATATTTAATAATAATCATCATATAATTTAATAATTATTAGAATATATATTAATTGAATATAATATATTATTTAATTTATCAATATAACAATACATATCTTATTAATAAAACAAATAGTAGACAAAATAAAGGAAAAAACTATTTACTCAAATCCTTTCCAATAACTTCATCAAGTAAGTTCAAAAAATTGTCCTTTTCCTTAAATGGGATCATTGCACCAGCAGCAACATCATGACCTCCACCCTGACCACCAAAACTAATTGCAACATCCTGAAGAGCCGTGCTAAGGTTTACACCCTCTTCAACAAGATGTCTGGTTGTTCTTCCAGAAATCTTTATATCCTTATGGAATCGTGACATTCCAATAACAGGTTTACTATTGTCAAAAATATCAATAGATAATCCAACACCAGCAATTGTCCCAAGAAGAGTTTTTATAATCTTATCTTCACTATACATATATTGTATGTTCTCTAATTCAACAACACCTTCTCTTCTAACCCAATCGAAACCTTTTATCAGCTGATTTCTATATTTGTTCTGTAAATTAACAGCTGCATACAATGCTTTCTCCCTTTCACCAAGACACAAACTAATTCCTAAACCAAACTTTTTATTCTTACCACAGGCATCTAAGATACTACCAAAATCCTCTAAGTTTCTAAGTTCAGGTGACTCTTTTGGAGTTGTAAAAACCTCACCAAAGATTTTTGGATTAACATTAATAAGTTCATCTTTTAGAACATCCTGTTCTTCACCTTCAAGATCAGAGAACTTAACACCGTAAGACAAACCTATCTTTTCTAAAAACATCATTGAAGCTTCTAAATCCCCAGTTAACCCTGATAACCCTGGATTAAGAGTGTAAGCTATTGATTTATAAATTGGTTCACTATTCTTAGAAGCTATTTTCAAATCATTATGAACTTCCAATCCAGCGAACTCCTTAGCCTCCTCCAAAATCAAAGAATTAACACCAATAAAGCCATCATGAAATTGCATATCAGCGAAAGCACCAACCAAAGCTAAATTAGCTAAATGCCTTTTATTCATGCCTCTCACAGCTAAATAAGATGTTCCAGAGCCACTTATCTCTTTACTTCCCTCAATCCCAAAGATGTGAGGATTAACATGGACCACATTCTCCTTAGCTTCACCTTCACCAGGAATATGATGGTCCAATATTATAACATCAGATTTAAAATTATTTATATCATTTAAAAAGACACTACCCATATCACAGAAAACAAATAATTTATATCTCTCATTTCTAAACTGATTGACATCTTCATCTTTAAGTCTTGGAAGAATAGTCACATGAAACTTGCCACCTTCTTCATTAATGGCATTAACTATTATTCCTGCTGCAGATAATCCATCAGCATCGTTATGAGATACAATTCTTATGATGTTTTCTTGAGATGTATGCTTTTTTAATATGTCACAGGCTTCATCCGCCCTATTTAACAAGGAGTGCTGCTTCTTTCGGGTCATATCTCCATCCTTCAGGTAATTTACCTTCTTTAGAATAGTATTTACCTAATCTACGAATTCTAAATTCAATAATACTTAATCCTCTTTTACCATGCAAATCCTTAGGATTTTCTTTAATATGATCTCTAATATTAACAGCTCGTCTAATCAAGTTCATTATATCTTCAGGATAATCTCCTGCTTGGTCACTTCTTTTTAGAATAGCTGTGATTTTTTCTCCAACAATATTTTTAACACTTGGAATTCCATAAGTATCTCTTAAAATAATCCCTATTTCACTTGCAGTTTTTCCTTCACGGTTAAATTTTAAAATTAATTCTTCAATTTCTTCATCTGAATACATTACCCATTCTGGTCTTGACATAATTTATCCTCCGAATTATATTCTCTATTTTTAAATATATTATAAAAATAAAGCTATTATAAATTTTTAATATAGTCATTTTGTAAAATTATAAAATTACTGAAAATCCTTTGGATTACTGAAAATCCTTTGGATTTTCATAATTACAAAAATTGCAAAGCAATTTTTGGTAATTTTCATAATTACAAAAATTAAAAATTTTTGGTAATTTTAATATTTAATATATGTTATTCAAATTTAATTTAAAGATATGATTAAATTAATAGTTGATAAACATGACCATAATGACTATATTATAGAATTTTAAATTGTTAAAAGAAACTTTTAGAAAAAGGTTCATCAAAACTTTTATAAATTTAAAAAACCTCAATTTTTTACTATTTATAAAAAATTAAATCCTACAAAAAAAATTATAAAATAAAAAAATTTTGTAAAGTATATAGCTTAATCAATAAAAATAACAAAAATTGAATATCCCGCTATTAAATAGCTGATTAAAATTTTATTCATATAGATTCCTTATTTAATAGCTATTTAGAATATTAAATAGGATATATTAAATACAAAGCAAACTAATCAATTGAACTCTCTTTATACCAATTAATAAATATTTCTAAGGAATTTCTTCTATGAGAAAACTGATTTTTCTCCTCAATAGAAAGTTCAGCGAAAGTTTTATCTTTTTCCTCAACATAAAACAAGGGATCAAAAGCAAAACCTTTATCTCCTTTTTCTTGAAAAGCTATTTGACCTTTGACACGCCCTAAAAAAGTCTTGGGTTCGGTTTTGGGAGTGCAATATCCAATCACCGACCTGAATTCGGCGTATCTATCATCAATATCTTCCATTAATTTTAATATGCTTGAATTTCCAATAGTTTCTTGAACATAAGAGGAATATACTCCAGGAAACCCATTCAATGCTCTAATAAATAAACCAGCATCTTCAACAATTACAGGTTTTCTTAATTTTGAGGAAGCATATTTTGCTCCAGATATTGCCACATCCTCCAATTCTCCTTGGAGTTCAGGGTAACCTAAATCTATATGTTCAAGTTCAATATTAAAATTATGAAATATTTTTTTTGCTTCTTCTACTTTATGTTTGTTCCCAGTTATAAATGTTATCATAACAAATTTTATTGATTCTTTAAATTTATATAATTTTTTATTAAATTATATTATTATTTTAAAAAATAATTCTTTATTAAATTTTATTAATATATTATAAATTTAATTCATTGAAATTTATATATCAAACATATTTATTAAAAGTAATCATTAAATACTAAAGTAGTTATTAAAAAATTCAGTAATAAGATTAAAGTCGTCGAATAAAAAATTAAATAAATGAAAAATTGATAAAAACTATAAGATACTATGAACTCTTATTTAGAAATATTAAGACCTGTTAATGGATTAATGACCATTATAGCACTTATATTAATAGGAATTATAGAAAAAAGTATTGATATGCCCTTATTAATAGGAATTTTAGCTGTTTTTTTGGCTACTGGAGGAGGCAATGTAATTAATGATTTCTATGATTACAAAATAGATTACATAAATAGACCAGAGCGTCCTATTCCTTCAGGTAAAATTTCTCTAAAAAATGCTAAAAATTATAGCTTATCATTGTTTACCATAGCTATTGTCTTAGGAATTATAATTTCTATTATGGTAAATAGCTATTTGCCCTGCCTCTTAGTGATATTGAATTGTGTAGTAATGTATTATTATGGTTACAGTCTTAAAAGAATACTTTTAATTGGGAATATAAGTGTTGCCTATTTAACTGGGTCTTGTTTTATATTTGGAGGTTTGATTCTTGGAAAGATATACATTCCATTGTTCTTATATTTCTTTGCATTTATGATGACTTTATCAAGAGAGATTGTTAAAGATATGGAGGATATAGAAGGAGATAAATTGGAAAACGCTAATACATTTCCCATCAAATATGGATTAAAAAATTCGAGTATTCTAACTTTAATATCTATACTTGTTCCTACATTTATAAGTCCTACTCTTTATTTTATTAAAATTTTCAATATTTATTATCTTATTGTGCTTTCAATAGCTATTATATTGTTTCTTGTTTCTGCCTATAAAATAATGATTAATCAAGATAAGAATACTTCACATGAAGTTTCTAAGTTGATTAAAATAGGAATGTTCATTAGCTTTATTGCTTTTGCGATTGGTTCTATATAAATTGAACCTCTATGTCTAAAATTGAAGATTTATAGCCAATAGATTCACACTCCACAGACCATAGTGTCTGTTTTACCATGTGCATAGAGTAATTGAAACTCTCCTGTTGTTCCAGCAGCACAAATATTTTTTTATTTGGCTATATACACCAGTTGATATATTTAACACTGAGTTTTGCCATAATATATCCTATCCAATGCTTGGTTCTCGCTAAAATAGAATATATTATTGGTTTTAACCACTTTTCCTTGTGGAAATTTACAAAAATTCATCTATGACTAAAATATAAAAAATATTTATAGTCATAGTATTCTTTTTGAGAGTTTCTATAAATATGTTATATTTTCTAACTTTATTAACCTAAAAGCCATTTTAAATCTAAGATATTATGTTTATTCATATATGCAGCTAATTTTACAGGAAATTTAGTAAATATAAAACGGTTAATAGCTGCTTTCCACATATAACTTTTAGGCATCACTTTATACTTAATTTCATGATCTGCAAATGGAGAAAGATCTTTGTACTTAAAAAACAAATCTACATATGGATGCTTACAATTTAATTCCCAAGGTCTTCTCCAAGGAGAAGTAATAAAATGAATACACAAAGGATTTGTATGTGCTTCATTATATTCTTTCTCAGTGAATACATGATCTTTCAGCCTGAAAATCCCCATAAATCTTTTATAAGGTAAAACAGACATATGGATTAGAACATTGTTTTTTGGTTCTAAAACTTTTATATTGTTTTTAAGAGTATGATTGATAACATGTTGATCATATAATAACTCTTTGTTTGTTGTTTTATTAATAAAATCAATCATTTGATCTTGGATATTATCTTCTCTCCATTTTTGTAAGTTCATCAATAAACACCCAGAGTTAACATAAATATCATTAGGATCCATATTTAATTCTTCTTTAAAGCCTGTTTCATTAATATCTATTACACCAGCAGCATAATAACTATCAACATTTGTATTATACAAATCAATTAAACTACCATTTGTGACTATATCTACATCCATATACAAAATTTTATCAACATTTGGCAAAATTGAAGATCCAAACATTCTATAGTAATATGATGTATTACCACCTCCAGGTAATTTATCTTTAATATTTCCTAACTTTTTTTCAATTTCTGTATTAGGGATTATATGTAGTTTTGTTTTCTCGTAGGTGGTCTCTAATGACCTGATCTTCTCAAGACTACTATTAGTAATATTATTACTTAATATGTAAAAATTAATTTCATCAAAATCATCATAACTATTATTTAAAATCGAAGTCATCAGCACTGTTAACTGCATTGCATAATTTTCATCTGAAACCAACAAAAGATTCATAAATTTACTCCTTAATTATCAAACAACCATATTTTTAAACTATCCAATCTTTAATATCTGTTCTTACACTTAAATTTGCAGTTAATGGAGTAATAGTCACTTTTTTTTCGACCAGTGTAGTGTATCTATCTGTTCCTGATTTTTTTGCAATGTCTTCAAATGTTCCATCTTTCCAGATATATGTTTCTTCCTCTAATTGCTCAACATTAGGATGATACAATTGTTTACCTAATCTGGTAACAACTATTTCATCATCAATAGGATTTGCTGGAATGTTAATATTAAAAACATCCACTCCTTCAGGCATTCCTTTCTCTAAGACATTTTTAGCTATTTTATTTACTATATTCTTAGCAAAGCTAAAGTCAATGCCTTCACCTTTTTTAGAAAAGATGTTTACATTATCTGCGACTTCAATAGAAACACATAGACTTGGAATTCCATATGCTGCAGCTTCTAATGCAGCCCCAAGAGTACCTGAAGAAGTAATTCGTTCACAACCAAGATTAGGTCCAATATTAATTCCAGAAACCACTAAATCAGGTTTTCCTCCTAATAATGAAAATCCAATCACAATACAGTCTGCTGGTGTACCTAAAACAAAAAAAGCTTCTGAACCATCATCTAAATATGTTTTAGATGTTATCAGATGTTTAAAGTAAGATAAACTATGACTTTTTCCTGACTGTTGTTCCAAAGGTGCAACAACAGATACTTCTCCTAAATCTTCCACAGCTTTTTTACTGGATAGAATACCTTGACTATGTATACTATCATCGTTTACAAGTAAAATTTTCTTATTAACCATCTATATCCCTATTTCTAATATAACCAAGATACTTATCCTATTTTATAATTCTTATCCCAATTTATAACTAACAACACTGAAATCTAATATAATATCTAATAATTGTTATATAAATATTTAACTATAATAATGAAATAATGATAAGAATAGTGTCAATAAAGTATGATTTTTCAATTACATTTCCCAAAATCAGATATTTAAGGGCAAGGATTAGTACTAAGTCTATCATTTAGTATCTTTTCTTGTTCCAAAAACTAATTGTTTCCTTTTCCACAACCCATCCCCGAATTGCACTAGTTTTGTTTAAAATATTTTTAGCCGCATTCTTATCTCTATCATGCTCAAACCCACAATTAGGACAAACCAAGACCTAACACTTAATAGTTTAGGTTTATCAACAAAACCACAAGTACTACATGTTTTTTGTAATACTATGTTCACTACAAACTCTACTTCTTTTCCATGCCATGATGAATTGTCTCCTAAAAAAGTTTTAAACATATTAATTGCTTGATTAGTATTTTTACTTGCTAATTTTCTATTTTTAATCATGAATAAATATTTAAACCTCCAACGACAAGTATATCATATTTACAGTCAATTCTTTTGTCAAACAATGCAAACAGTTTTTTAAATAGTTTTTTTACCGTAATAAGCATTATTAAGTTTGATTCTTACTTTATTCCTATTATTACCACCTAAAACTTTTCCATGTGATTGTTTGTTACATTTTGCTATTTTATTATCAAATTTTTTTTAATTTTTCAACATCAATATTATCTGACAATCTATCATCTGAATAACTCGTTAAATACTTTAATCCTAAATTTATACTCCTCCAAATTTACCTGTTTTAGGTAATGATTTAATATTTTTCTTTAGTGAAAGAATCAAAGTATCTATCGTTTTCTCTCTTAGTCAATGCTGCACAATCAATTTTGTTTAATTAATGTTAGTCAAATTAAACAATGTTGAATATATCAATTAATTAAAAAATTTTCGATTGTATATTATTAAAATACATTTTGTTTATTGAAAGCAGAATTACTGAAATCCTTTGGATTACTGAAAATCCTTTGGATTTTCATAATTACAAAAGTTAAAAATTTTTGGTAATTTTTGGTAATTGTACAACAAGCTCTCAATACATAGAATCCTTTCTATTCATAAGCTGAATTTATTTTTAAATCTAATATCAACTTTTATCCAGCTTCTCATTATTTTAAATTATTATCAATTTTTAAAATTGTCCAAAGTTAATTGCTTTCTTTTTTTAACTTTAACTTCATTCTTTAAGTTATCATCCAAAGATATTTGACCATATTTTCCTCCTCCACCTGGACTTATATAAATAGACTTATTTCTAAATGCTTCAATAGCTATTGCAACTTTTTCATCTATTGCATCAATATCTGAAAGAGAAATTTTAATCGAAATATCTATTTCATTATTAAACTCTTTAATTAAAGTTTTCCAAATGTTTTGAACAGTTTTTGTTGTGACACCTTTATCATACACCATACTAATAATTTCAGCTAAAGGCATTAGATAAATATAAGGTGGACGATGATCAGGATGATGTGGTTTATTCCAATCAGCAATCTCAGATATTCTAAAATCAACACCCTTTTTTATTATTCCTCCACAATCACATTTCATCTTATTTCTCTTAGCAAAAACAGGATCCATCAATTGATAACATTTGCTACAAGCAGTCATATGATACTTACCTAAATTAGCTATTAAACCATAATTAGCTTTAATTCCATTATTCTTTATTCCATTCTTAAGAGATGTGAAAGAAATATCTTCCATTTCAATTTGATTAAACTCTCTACCCAACCTATGTGGCCATGGAGAATGAGCATCAGAATTTGTTAAAAAAGGAATATTTTGAAGTTCTTTAACTCTATCTGCCATATTACTATCGGCAGAAAGTCCTAACTCTAAAAAATCAGGTTTTCCATTGTAACAATCATAGACACTGTCATGTATTTTATACATTCCAGTCCAAGGTGTAAAAGCGTGAGCAGGACCAAATAAACATCCATAATCCTTTGCTAAGTCTTTAATTTCACAGCCATCCATTTCAACTCGTGGTCTACCATCAACATCTTTATTTTTAGAAGCCAATCTTTCAGATATTTCTCTGGCTATTTCAATATTTGGAAGAATAAATAAATGATGAATTCTATTTTTAGCCTCAACTTCAGCAGTTAAAATAAAATCACAGTCTTTTTTAGAATATATTCCATCCCCAGAGTAAGTTGTATTCTCTTCAATCATATTCAACCATTTAAGATGAAATCCATCTCCTGTTCCCATTAATTGAAGTCCTTTTAATTTAGCTTGAGGAGCTATATTGTCCACAACCATATCTTTAGAACTTGCCATTGAAAAACAGCTATGAATATGTAAATCCGCATTTATCAGCATTATATTTCCTTTTAAATTTGTATATTAAATTCATGAATTATATTGTTTACTATTAATAATTTTTATGTTACATAAAATGTAAATATAAATTATTTGTTAGACAATAATTTAATTAAAATATTAATTCAAATAACTATAATATATATGTAACAATATATAGATTTATTTTGTAGTATAATATTAATAATCCATAACCATTATTACAAAGTAAATTATAAAAATATTTTATAAAAAATAGCTTACAATAAATAGTACCAATTCTAAAAATACGAATATATCAAAATTGTATAAAAAAAGACTTTTTAACTTTAAAATTAAATATAGTTTAAATATAAAAGTAATATCATATATTCTAACAATATTTCATATTAACAACATTAAATTCTGAATAATAAGTTAAAGCAAGGAGGAATTGAAATCGGTTTTCTAAACGAACAAAATCTACCATTTAACACGGATATTTTCTATTTTTTTAATCATAGTATTCATAATCCTATTTTGGACTTTTTCATGCCTATTTTTACAAACTGTGTTAATGATTTTTTCCTTTTAGGATTATCTATTTTCATATTTGCTTTAGCTATTACACTTAATAAACATAAGCTTCAAAGAATTTCCGTTTATCTAATTTTATCGGCCATAATTAGTGGTATAGCATTTATCACGATTAAGATCCTAACTGGAGAATTGAGACCCTTCTTAGTTTTGGAAAATGTTAATCAATTAGTTAGTGTAGGTTCTCCATTAACCTTTCCTTCAGGACATACAACCAGTGCTTTTGCTTTCGCATCAACAATTGCTTTAACTTATAAAATTAAAATTAAAAATTACAGTTTTAATTCTGGATGGATTGCATACCCAATAGCTATTTTTATGGGTGTTTCAAGAATATATGTTGGAGTTCATTATCCTTTCGATGTTTTAGTAGGTGCTATCATTGGTTTTCTATCAGCATATATAATGATAAAATTAGGGGACAAATACTTAAAAGATGATATTTATAGTTTAAGAGTCGCTGTAGCTGTTATTCTTATTTTAATTCTTTATATATGTTTCATTTATATGAATATTTAATATTTTATCATTAATTATTGAAGAATTTTATATGATTTCTATACTGTCTCATTGCCCTTGATAATTTCATCATCTTTGATAATTTGTATTATATTTTTATTTCGATTATATCTTTTACTATGTTTAATATTGTTCAATTATTTAATTAAGTCATTTGGAATTTATAATTTTATAAGAACCTTTTAGAAAAAGTGCATCAAAACTTTTATAAAATTCAAAATCTTAAACTTTTTACTATTTAGAAGAAACTTTTAGAAAACGGAAACTTCGTTTCCTAAGTTTCTCATTTCATTCGAAACAAAAGTTTCATCAAAAGTTTTATAAATTTCAAAATCTTAAACTTTTTAGACTATGTAAAAAATTCAGTTGGTGAAATAATTTTTCCATGATTTTGATCCCATTTAACTCTTTGAAGGTCTAAATAAATTTCAATACTTTCAATAGTCTTATATAACTTCTTCAAATGACGAGGCAAAGTCACACCAAA
>JAITGU010000100.1 GCA_031280375.1 Candidatus Methanovirga procula
CATGCCACCCACTGAATTTTTTACAATGTCAACATATGAGAGTTTCTATAAACTTAATTTAAACATTTATTGATATGATGTTTTGTTATTATTTTCATTTTTTCATTGGAAAATTCATGTATTTTGACCTTTTAAGCCTAATTTCATTGCTATTTTTAGGGATTTTCCCTAATTTTTTCATAGCTATACGCTAAGCGTAACAAGTTTCCATTAAGAGTCTCGGCAGTTGGAGTAAGTTAAATGCCGTGCATTTCATTAAATTATCTATTTGATTTCTTGCCATGGTTGTTAATCGTGTATGACCAGACTTAAACACATTTTTAATACACTGCATCATGGTCTTTCAACTGGAGCTCTCTTAATTGAAATTCTTTTATATTCTCATTTTCTCATCTGATACTTAACTTCCCACCTTTAGGCTTTTTTTGAAGTGTGGCATCATATCCTTTAGATTTCACACCACCATTAATCCTTTATCCTTGTAAATAACCTGAATGTTCATCGGTGCATAAATCTATTATGGTTATCGTGTGGGGAAGCGGTGGTTAATATCCTCTCTGGATTAATCCATGCTCTATTATCAACTAATGTATGTGTATTTGTATCCACAAGCTTAACTCCTTTTTTAGCCCAAGTACCATCTTTATTGCGGGTTGTTTGCTTCTAATCCTCGTGGTGAGTTTTTTTGATGACCTAGATCTTGTTAGGAAAGTATGCATCCTGACTCAATCCTCTTCCAGACTTTAACCCATAACTATCTATTAATTTATTGAGCAAAGACCATACTTCATCCATAACCCCAGATTTGGTTAATCTCTCTCTGAATAACCATATTGTAGCTTTATCAGGTATTGGAGACCATCCAAGAAAATTTCTAAATGATACTCTGTCACAGAGATTTCTTATCTCAATTCTGGATCAGATAAACCATAGATTTTTTGGATTATTAATGCTTTAAACATTACTATAACATCAATTTCAGGTCTTCCACCTTTTTTTGTCTTATTTTTATATGATTATGACAGTATTGGGCGGAATAACTCCCAATCTACTATTTGATCAATATCATTCAATTTATCACCATGTTTTTTAACATCTTCATACATTTCTTCAGCTGAAAGATTAATTTCATTGTTCATAATTATCCCTTTATACCATAAATATTTTAATTAAAACCAGAGGGAGGGTGTGAATAATCGACACCTTTATATGCTATTATCACATTAGTTAATTATGTGAGAGTTTCATAATTTATAAATACTTATCAAAATATTCGATTTTTGATAGGTTAATAGAAACTCTCATATGCTTGTGATTTCTAAGTGTTGAATTAAAAAAATGTGTGTTTTTGTTTTTCACTGCAAAAAAACTTTTTTTAGTAATACTACTTTTTTTAGTAATACTTATTGAAATCAAAAAAATTCAAATTAATCATGGAGGAAATATAAATGTTAAAGAAAATATTGGCAATATTGTTAATTGCTGTTTTAGGTATTAGTGGTTTTGGTTCTGTAAATGCAAACTACCTAAATCATGAGGTTTACACAACTAACGATGGTAGTAGTGAAACTTGGGAAAGTGGTGGAAGGTTTATTCCGATCCCTCTTAATTCTACAGCAACTGTTCAAGCTATTACTTATTCTTGTGGTAATGGTGATAGAACATCTGATAACGGTTTCAAATTTTTAGCTGATGATAGATCAAGTTTAGCTTTTGTAGCTTTTTATGCTATAAGATTTACTCATATTGTTGATGGTGTTGAACAACCTATGCCTAACTGTGATAAAGAGGAATGGGGTAAAAAATGGCATATTACAAGTAGTATGACTGTTAGTAGTAAGCGTGAAAATCATGTTATTCCTTTTGGTACTCAATATGTTTACATCGGTGCTAATGATGGTGTAGGTTCTCATTACGAATCTCCAAGATTAGAGGTTGGTGATTATGCAATGGACTTTGATGGTACAACATGTCAACGCAGTTTCCAATTAATGGGTTACAGATTAGTAAGATACGATGAAACTTCTGAAGCTGGAGAAGTATTCCCAGTGACTAAAAGAAAAGTGTATAATAGTGGATATTTAGATATTTAATTTAACACTCATGTGTATATATGAGTGTAATTTAAATATTTTTTTTTTATTATTATTATTTTTTAGGAGGAGTTATATCATGTTTAAGAAATTATTATTATTATTATTCATTATTATCATTTTTTTAATGGTTAATGTAAATGCAGCAATTACTATTGAACCCACAAAAATTGTAAATATTAAATGTAATGATTCATATGCTGTGTGGAACACTACTGTTGGGTTTGATTTTGAATTAAAGTCATTGTATAGGGATTTACCTGTGCTTGTTGGAAACTATTCTTTTTCTATTAATGGTGTTGATAAAACAATAAATATTGATAAAAATGGTAAAGGTCATTTTGATTACTATTATGATGGTGTCATAATTCCAAAAAATATGCATATTAAATTTAACGGTCTTAATATATCTAATATACTATATATGCCAAGTGATCAAGTATATTCTGGGATTTACTTTCAAAACCCCCGCGAAATAATAGTTACTACACCTCCTAAACATACTCCAGCAATAACTTTTAGTAGAAATAATAATGGATTTCATTTTGGGTTTGATGCTTACGCAGTTAGATATGTGAACGGTAAGATTGAAACCGTGCATTTGATTGATGATTATTTTAATGCATTAGCTATTGATTCTCAGACATATACTAAGGCTGATGATGATACTAATCTTGAAAATTATATTGGCTGGGATATTGTAATGAAAGGTTATTTCAGAGCGGGTGCTGGTGGAAGTAGTGCTTGGCATCAGTTCACATATCCTAATTGGGATGGTACTCCTGTTGAAACTTTATTCCATTATGCAAAAGGAAGTATAGGTGATGGTGTTGGTATGACAGGTTATTATCATGGTAAAGGACAGTATTCTTCACGTGAATTATTTGAGACGTTTGATATTTGGGTTAGTGGTTAAATATAAACCCACAACCTTTTTTTTTTAGGAGTTGGTTTTATATGAAAGTTAAAAATCTAATGGCTGTATTAATGATTTTAATGGTTAGTTCTACTTTTACAGTTAGTAATGTGATGGCTAGTGAGGATACATCATTAGAAGTCAAACTTATTAAAATAGATCAAGCTTTTGATTCAGCATCAGAAAACACAAGTATGAAAAGTATTGAAAATAATACCTTGGTTCAATGGATTCTTAAAGAAGGTAATCAAGGTAAAGGTAATGTTAGTAAATTTGAAGCATTGATGATTGAAGATTATCTTATACAATCCCCAACAGTTCAAGCTGGCATACCTTATTTAATTAACGGCACTAAAGAATCAGATCTTAAGAGTCCTACCATTATAGCTGCTTTTAGTCGAGCGAAACAGTTAACTCATGATTTGAGTGTTAAAAGTAAAGTTGATCGTTATAATTTTTTAAAACATTCAAGCACAATGGCTGGTGCACTGAATATTCTACTGGAGATAAATGACCCGTTAATGATGGAATACGTATTATCTAATCCACAAACTAACGCATCCTTTAATAAAATACAAACTTTATTAACTGAAATAAAAGATGAAATTCCTGATGTCGTTACTATAGATTTTTATGTTCTTGAAAAAGATGTTAAAGATTTGAAAAATGAATTTGCGGTGCTTCAATCATCATATATTAATGCAGCAAGTTATTATTATTACTATTTAAAAGATAAAAATGATGATAAACTTTATGAGATTCAAAATAATGACTCTATGAACAAATCACAATTAATAACTTATAAAAATACTTTAAATAATAGCAAAGAATCATTCAAATCATGTAGAACAAACTTAGATTTACATGCTGCCGAGTTCATAAGCTATTCTACTGCTTTGTCACCATTATTTGCAGGTTTTTTTTACGGGGCAGCTTCTCTGTCTCTTATCTACCTTAATTTTTATATGTTTTTATTCTTTTTGGTTCTTGCAACATTGATTATTAGTCTGATTGCTGTATTTTCTGTGTTAGCTGACATAATATGGAATGATATTATTCCGATTTTAGATGATACTATTGTAAAAATTGATGAAGAAATTGCTAAAGTTGATGCTGCTTTGTTAGTAGCAATATAAAATTTGAAGCAGAAATAAATGGAGTTAATATAGTTCAACTGATATATATTGAATTAATGGCTATTGTAGAGGTGCAATTCATCTATATAGCTATTGGTCAATTATTATCCCTTTTTATAAAAATCGGATTGAGGCCAAAAAAAATAAAATAAATAGGTGGATATAATTGATAAGAATTAGAGCGGCATTACTACGATAAAATGAAAGCTTTAAGAATAGAATCCAACGACAACATGCAAGCCTTGAGAATAGAGTCCAATGATAATGTGAAAACCTTTTTAATAATAAACACCATTATTGTGGGTGGTTTGGGTCTACTCATGACTTTATTAAATTCTGGAAAGTATGAAATATATTTTAAGGAAATGCTTTTTTAACTTCTTCTCTATAATACATATGACCTGAACCTGGAAAAAACCAAGAAAATATACACAGCTTAGTTAAAGTTTTCATTAAAATCACCTAAAGAATATTTTAAAATTTTTAACAATGCTCATAATAAAACTATCAATAGATAGTGGAATGAGATCTACGGACTCCATAGTCCATAGAGGTTCAATTACTTGTATATTGGATTTAAATTGTTTTATTAATTATTCTTTAAAAATATTAAAAATAATATGTTTATTAATAATATTAAAATATAGAGGCTGTTGCACAATTATGTTTGTTTAATTAATATTTAAATCAAATTGAATAATATTAAATATATGAATTATTAATTACTGAAAATCCTTTGGATTTTCATAATTACAAAAATTGCAAAGCAATTTTTGGTAATTTTCATATTTATAAAATTTTTTATTTTATAAGTCTAAAAATCTTTGATTTTTAATAATTACA
>JAITGU010000106.1 GCA_031280375.1 Candidatus Methanovirga procula
TTTATCTGAAAATTTATTAAGTGACCATAACATTAGTTTAGATACTTTTTTTCTATCAGTTGTAATGTTTACTTTAACTAAGTTCATCTACAGTAAAAAAGTTTTAATTACTAAGTTAATAAAAATGGGGATATTTAATAGAGAACATAGTTTAATAAAAACCATAGTAGCTAAAGACATTAACACGAAGGATACTGTGGAGGATTATTTAAGTCAAGTGGAAAATTTAATAAATAACATAGAACACTGCAATCCAGCTATTTTTGATGAAATTAAGGAAGAATTTAACTTGGATTTATCTCATTTTCAATATCATTATCAAAAATATCGTTATCAAAGAGGTGATGAAAAGTGTGGTTATGATTTCGATATTCCTGAATCTGATTTTACAGTTCTTATTAATGAAGTAAATGAAAGTGAAATTAAGATTAAAATTTTTTATAATTCTAATTTTTATAGTGAAAAAACAGTTCAAATATTTTACAACAGCTTATTAATAATCTTAAAAGAATTTTTAAACGAAAACAAGCTTCTTAAAGATATTGGCGTTGGTTTAAGAATTGATGGAATAATTAAAAATGAAATAGACAAATTCATAGAACCTGAACAATTTTTATTAAATGAATTATTTGAAAATGTGGTCACCCAAAATAGGGATAAAATAGCTTTAATATCTTCTGATAGGTCATTAACTTTTGATGAATTAAATCGGGAAGCTAATAAAATATCTAACACCTTATTAAAAAAAGGTTTTAATATTGAGGATAGAGTTATTATTCAATTTGAAAGAGGTGTTAATCTTATTGTAGCTATTTTTGGAGTGATGAAAGCAGGAGGAACTTTTATCATCGTCAGTCCTGATGATCCAATTCAAAGAGTTGAGCTAATAAAAAAAGACACAAAAGCAAAATACATTATAGATGTGGGTAATATTGATAATTATAAAACAGGTAGTGATGAAAACCCAAAAATTGATTTGAAACCTGAGCATCTGTTTTATATTAGTTACACTTCTGGTTCTACAGGTAAACCTAAAGGAGTCATGGTAACTCATAAATCAGTGGCATACACTTTAGAAATTCCAGAATACAATATGATTTCAAAAAATGATAGATATTTGCTCATGACTCAACCTATTTTTGTTGTATTCATTAAAGATTTATTTATCTTTCTTTTAAATGAGATATCAATTGTAATAGCTAATGACACTCAACTAAACAATCCTTTTGAACTAAAAAAATTACATGAGAAGACTAAATTTAATATTACAAATACAATACCTTCATATTTAAATACAATTATTGATGATGAAAATGATTTAAATATAATGAAAGATATGAAGATAATTATACTTGTAGGTGAAAAATTAAATAAAATATTTCTGAATAAATTAAAAAAAACAACTGATGCTGTATTATTTAATGTTTATGGGACAGCTGAAGTTTGTGGTCATACATTTATCAACAATATCTCAAACACCAACGATTTTTCTATTGGAAAACCTACTTTAAACATAATTGGCAATATAATGGATGTTGATGGTAATCCCCTGCCAAATGGTATCACTGGTGAACTATGGATGGGAGGATACGGAGTTACAAAAGGATACTGGAACAATAAAAAATTAACAGAAGCAAAATATACTATTGTTGATGGTATTCATTTTTTTAAAACTGGAGACTTGGCTTTAGTTGATGAGGAAAATAATTATAGATTAATTGATAGGAAAGATAACCAAATCAAGCTAAGAGGTCAAAGAATTGATCTTGGTGAGATAGAAAATAATGTTCCAGAAGATTTTGGTATTGAAAAAGCCATTGCCACAGTTAACAATGAAAACGATGATCAAATTTTAGTATTATATTTCACTACAAAATCAAAAGATTTGAAAAATGATGAAATAATTAAAATTAAAAAGGAGATTAGGAATCACTTATTAAATAAGTTACCTGGATTCATGATTCCTCAAGATTACATTTATTTAGATGAGTTCCCAAAAACAAGAACAGGCAAAATTAGTGTGAAGAATTTAGAGAGGTATGATGATAATATTAAAGAAATTGTTAAACCTTCCACTGTTTTAGAACATGAAATTTTTGATTTGTGTGTTGATATTTTAGGTTATGATAATTTTGGGGTGACAAATAGTTTAGATAGTATAGGTTTCACATCTCTATCAATAATAAGACTATTGAATAAAATTTTAGATAAATATCAACAAATAGATTTACAGGTAAATGATTTAAATTATATTAATATTAAGGATTTATCTAAGTTAATTGAAAAAGGTAGGCTGGTATCGTATAGCAAAGCAGAACTAAAAAATTTTTATCCTTTAACATATATTCAATCAGACTATTATGATTTTGTAAAACAAGATTTTAATTCCACATATTATTTAATAAATAATGTTCTTAACATTAAAGAATGTGATGTTTTTAATTTAAAAGATGCATTAATAAAGACTATAGAACTTAATCCTTACATTAAAACAAGCATGTGCACTGATAATGGGATTGTTTATCAAAAAAGGAATGATGATTATGAATTTGATATTCAAGTATTCAATAAGAAATTAACTAAAAAAATAGAGCATAATTTTATTAAACCTGTTAATATATTTGAACCACCTTTATGTAGATTTGAATTATATTATCATGATAATGAAGTAAACTTGCTGATGTCTTTTCATCATATTATATGTGACTTGTTTTCTATAGAAATTTTTGTTAAGGATTTGATTAAAATTTTCAATGATGGAAAGGAGAATAAAGTGGTTTCTAAGAAATTTGATTTTTTTGATTTTGCCACTAATCAGTTTAACATAAGCCCAGCCTTGAAGGAAAAGTCAAAAGAGTATTTTATTAATCAATCAAACAATTTTCCATTAGATTTTTATAAAAATTATAAAGTCACTGATAGTGGAGCTACTGGAACTAATGTTTTGAAGTTTAAACTTGCTCGATTAAATATTGATGTTAATGATTTTTTAAAAGAGTATAATATTTCAGAGAATGATTTGTTTTTATCTTTAATAGCAATATCTTTAACTAAATTTTTAGATATTAATGCTATTTTAATAAACTTTGTCTTCCATGGTCGTGATGATAGTAAATTTTTCAATTGCTTCGGATTTTTTGCTAAGACAATTCTTCTTTTATTTAATGTGGATATGGATATTTCTGTTAAAGATTTTGTATTTAATTTGAAGAATTTGAAAGAGTTAGATATTTATCATTCTAATAATTTTAATCATGAAGTTTTATTTAAGGATTATTTTAATTCTAAAAAGAAGCTATATATTCAATTTAATTATTTGCTTAATAATGTTTTTCCCCATAATTATAATGATAATATCAATAGAAAAATTTCAACTAATTTTTCTATAAGAAATCTTCCTGTTGATAAAATCGTTGAAAATAATTCTCTATTTTTTAATTTAATTAAGATTTCAGATTTTGAATTTGAATTAAATTTAGGATATTTAAATGCTTATTACTGTGATGATGAAATTGATATCTTAATTGAAAATATTGGTTTTTTATTAAAGTTGGTGTTGGATAATCCATTAATAAAAGTAGGTGATTTATTAAAAAACTTGACTGTATCAAAAACTCAATTTCAGGTTTAGAATAGAGTGTCAACTATTATCTAAAAGTTTAATAGCCAAATAACGAATATTAACTGTATCTTCAATATTGTGATAAATTGTTAAATCATTCAATGAAAATATTGGATCCAATTGCAGGTATCTTTCAGATGATCCTTTATAAAATGCTATGTTAATTGAATTTATCAGATCATTATTTGTCATTTTAATAGAATCTAAATTAGGGTGTTCAATTTTTAAAAAACCATTTTCACTTGATTCAATGATTATTTTAACTATACAATCTTTTTCATAACTTTCTTTAAAACTATTCAATGAACCTAAATTTAATTTTTCATTTTTTCCAATTTTTAAAATTTTATCATGATCAATTTCAAAGATCTTATTTGAAGATTTCCTAAACAAATCTGATCTATCACATTTAAGTTTAATCCAGTTATTTGGGACTATTGAATTATTTGCATGAGTATTAAGCCAAGGGTCTGGTGCAATGACTGTTTTGCCTTCATTAGAACTAAGCCATGCACCCCACCAATGAAAAGTACTATTAGATATTATAAAGTGTTTACATGTACTCATTAATCTCAAGTCTTCATAGTCTTTATCAACTCCATTGTGTGTTATGAATACAGTAGGATAGCCTATTTTAATATTTTCTTTAACCCATTCTGAGTCATTGGAGAAAATGTAGAAAACAGGGTCATCTACCTTTTTAACTATTAAATCAACACTATTTAAGAAATAGTTCAGTGTAGTAACGCCAATTTGTGCTTTATTGTAAGGTTCAGTATAGTCTCCACGGCGAACACATAAAGCAATACTATTATTTGATGATATTTCTTTAATTAAATCACTATTCTTTTTAGTTGGAGGAGTCATTATCTTAAATTCTTCTTGTATAAGATATTTATTGTGCCTAAAATATTCTTCATTCATCCAATTTCCAATTAAGAATTTATCTCCTTTCAGATTTTTGATGGTTTCTTTTAGATTAGGATTATAACTATCAAAAGAATTAAAAATATGTTCTTCTTGGATGATATTCCATTTTGAATTGATTTTTTTTCTAAATTTTAAATTTAAATTTCTAAAAACTATATTTAAGAAAAAATTAATTGTTAATTGATTTATTGATTGAGAAAAATTCTCCTGAATATTAAAATGACTTAAATTGTATCGTTCATGACTCTGTCTTTTGAATAAGATGTTTACTAAGTCATATTGAAATTTGTTTAGTGAAAAATTTTCTTTTAAATCATGAGAGAGTGATCTTATTAATGCATATTGGAACATTTGATTCCCAGTACCACCCCATAATTCAATAGATAACATAGTCATATTCCTTTCCATAATCTAATTCATACTCTATTAATAAGTTAATGGATTTTTATCTGTTTTGTCAAATCGAAAATAGTATTTTACCAAGTCACTATGTCCATATATATTAAATAGATATTTATATTTTAAATCATATATTCTTAGTAGAAATTAGATTTTTTAATAAATAGTGTTTTGTGAAATTAAATATTTTAAATTTCAATTACCAAAAATTGCTTTGCAATTTTTGTAATTATGAAAATTACCAAAAATCTTCGATTTTCAGTAATAAAAAAAAAATATAATCATGTTATTTTTTTTAATTAATTAAAATTCTTAAATTTCATTTTAATTATTTAAAATATATTATTTTTTTATAAATAATCTTATTAAAGAGAGTTTCTATAAACTCAATATCTTAAAATTTTAGATTTTTAAAATTCCTAATTTGGGCTTTAAATCCAAAACAAAGAATTTTTAGCAAATATTAATTTACCGATATTAACAAAGTTAGGTTAATAGAAGCTCTCTAAAATTAATTTAATAAAATAAATTTATTATATGTGATTAATTTATATTTTATACTAAAACTATTGATTTTTTTTATCATATTAAATTATAAAAAGTTATCTGGAGCAGTTGATGTAAAAAATAAATTCGCAATTTAATAAAATTAAATACATTAATTACTCCATTAAACTAAGATTCATTCAAATTAAATAATTAACTATAAAAAAACATGAGTCATTAAACACAGATCATAGAATAAAGAAGGGGAATATTACGATGAAACTTTTACCAGTGGGAATACAGACTTTTTCAGAGTTAATTGAAAATAATTATGTTTATGTGGATAAAACCAAAGAAATCCACACTATGGTTACAACAGGTAAGATTTATTTTCTTTCTCGTCCTCGTAGATTTGGTAAGTCATTGTTATTAAGTACTTTGGAGTCTCTTTTTAAAGGAGAAAAAGAGACTTGTTTGAAGGTCTTTATATTTATGATAAGTGGGATTGGGAGCAGTCATATCCTGTGATTCATTTGGATATGAGTGAGATTAAATCTAAGTCGTTTGAAATCTTAGAAAACAGTTTAATTAATCAAATTAAAAGAATAGCTAAAGAAAAAAAGATTAACTTAGAAAGTGATATTCTACCAGATATTTTCGCTGAATTAATCGATGAAATCCATACAAAATTTGGGAAGAAAGTTGTGGTTTTGGTTGATGAGTATGATGCTCCATTGGTGGATAATATTTCGGATGAAACTGTTTTAGATGATGTTAAAGAAGTTATGAATAGTTTTTATAAGATTTTAAAGTCTAAAAATGAGTTTTTGAGATTTATTTTCTTAACTGGTGTTTCCAGATTCTCAGGTGTGTCTGTTTTCTCAGGATTAAATAATCTTGACGACATCAGCTTAAATAAAGATTTCTCCACTATTTGTGGCTACACACAAAAAGAATTGGAGCATTATTTTAAAGAATATATTAACATTCTTGCTTCTAAATATAATTCTTCTTATGATGAATGTTTAGATGATATTAAGTTTTGTTATGATGGTTATAGCTGGGATGGTGAAATATCATCATATAACCCTTATTCTACTTTAAAACTATTTAGGCAAAACACTTTTAGTAATTACTGGTTTTCCACAGGAACAACAACACTCTTAATGAAAACCATTAAAAATAGATCTTTAAGTTCAGATGACATCGAAGGATTATTTGAAACATCAAACTTGAGAGAAGGAGACTTGATGGATTTTGAGTCTGTTAGTGATGATATCACTGCTCTATTGTTTCAGACTGGTTACTTAACCATTAAGAAGATAACTAAGAAGAGAAGGTCTGTGTCTTATTTTTTGGATTTTCCGAATATGGAGGTTAAGAATTCTTTTTATGAGAACTTGTTAAGTACTTTTACTGATTATTCAAAGAAAAATGTCCGATTTATTAATAAACATTTGAATGATGCTTTCCTAAAGTGTGATGAGGATTCTGTTAGGAAGTATCTTCAGTTGATGATCAGTAAAGTTTCCAATAACCGTCACATAGCAAAAGAATCATTTTATCAGGATTTGTTTTTGGTTTGGTTACACGATGCTGGTTTTAAGGTTCAGGAAGAAGTTGATACGAATATTGGTATTCTTGATGGTGTGATTGATTTAGGTGATATTGTTGTTGTTTGTGAGATTAAGTTTTCTTTGGTCGGGTCTTTTGATGAGTTAATAGCTGATGCCTTTCAACAAATTTATGATAAGAAGTATTATACTCCTTATGTTGATAAAGAAGTTTTTTTACTTGCTGTTGGTGTTTGTGGAAAAGAAATTGATTGTAAATTCAAACCATTAGAAGAAAAATATCTATTGAAATAATGAAGTAGTAAATTAAGCATTTTTTTTATAAAATAATATTTTGAAGATTTTAATTAGTTAATAAATAGTTAATTAATAGATAATTAATAATATATAATTATTTTAATAAATAATTAATATAGTATAATAAATTAATGTAGTAAAAAATTATTTTATAATGGTGATGTTTATCAATTATTAATTTAATTATATTTTATAAAACCTTAAATTAAATTTAGTTAGTTTATTATTAAATATTAAAATTTTTAGATATTGAATTTTTTTAATTAATCGTGGTGAGTTAATGGTTCCTAAGGTATTAATAATTCTTGGTAGTGGAAGTGATTTAAAAATAGCTAAAAGAACTATGGATATTTTGGAAGAACTTCAAATATCTTATGGTTTAAATATTGCATCAGCTCATAGAACCCATGAAAAAGTTAAAAATGTAGTAATCAAAGGAACTGAGGTTGGAATTAAAGTTTTCATAGGAGTAGCTGGTCTTGCAGCACATTTACCTGGTGTAATAGCTTCTTTTACTCATAGACCTGTAATAGCTGTTCCTGTGGATGTAAGTTTATCTGGACTTGATAGTTTGTTGGCAGCTGTTCAAACACAATTTCCTGCTTCAGTTGCTACTGTTGGAATTAATCGTGGGGATAATGCTGGAATTTTAGCTGCTGAGATTTTAGGTATTGATGATGAAAATATTAGAACTAATCTATCTAAATTAAGAAAAAGTCACCGTGATAAAGTATATTGTAGTGAAGAAGAAATTTTAAGTGAAATAAGAGGTAGCTATTTTAAAAATTTTGAGTTGAATCAGAATATTGAAGATAAATATAATTTTAACAGTATTTCTAAAATTGATAATATTTCTGATGTTGATTGTATGGATAAGGATTTAAATGGTTTTGTGGATGTTGCTGTTATTTTGGATAGCCATTTGAATATAAAAGTTGCAGAAACTATTTTAGAAATATTGAATAAATTAGATATTAGTCATGATTTTAAGGTTACATCTCCAATAGCTAATCCAATAGAATTTAGTGATTATATCAATAGAATGAAAGATGTTAAATTGTTCGTTGGTATTGGTGGGTCATCTGCGGTTATAACTGGTTCAATTGTTGCTTTAAGTGAAACTGTAGTTATTGGTGTTCCTTGTTCAAATCAACTAAATGGGTTGGATGCTTTACTTTCAATGGTGAATATGCCTCCAGGAGTTCCAGTCGCAACTGTTGGTATTGATAGTGGAGAAAATGCTGCATTGTTAATAGGAAGAATATTGGGAATACATGATAAAAAGATAGAAACAGATTTAAAAGGAGAAATAGATAATGAAAGAGTTTTTAAAGAAATTTGAAAAGGATTTTAATGTTGTTGAAATTGATGAAGAGATTTCAACTGTCTTTGATGCTACTAAGATGTTGAATAAGTATCCACGAGATATTGTTATTTTAAATAATCCAAAGGGATACAATATTCCAATAATCTCTGGTTTGTGTAATACACGAGAAAAGATTGCAAAGGCAATTAATTGTGAAAAAGAGGAGATTATTCATAGAATGACTTATGCTATGGATAATCCAATCAAAATCAAAAAAACATTAAAATTAAGTAATTACAATACTATTGAGCCTGATTTAGATAAATTACCAATTTTAACTCATTTTAAAAAGGATGGTGGAGCTTACATAACTTCAGGTGTTGTTTTTGCTAAAGACCCTGAAACTAATGTTCCTAATGCATCAATCCATAGAATGTTGGTTTTGTCTAAGGATAAGTTAGCTATTCGTATTGTTCCTCGTAATTTGTATACTTACTTCAATAAAGCTAAAAATATGAAAAAGGATTTGGATATTGCAATAGCTATTGGTCTTAATCCTGCGGTTTTACTTGCAAGTACAAGTTCAATACCAATTGATAAGGATGAAATGGAAGTGGCAAATAGCTTTAAAGAAGGGAATTTAAAGTTGCTTAATTTAGAAAATTTAAGAGTTCCAGAGGCAGATATAATTTTAGAAGGTAAAATATTGTATAATGAAACAGCTAAAGAAGGACCATTTGTTGATTTAACCAATACTTATGATCATATAAGGGACGAGCCAGTGATTCAGCTTACAAACATTCATATTAAAAAGGACAATCCTTATTATCATAGTATAATTCCAGCTGGATTTGAGCATAAGCTTCTTCAAGGTCTTCCTCAAGAACCAAGAATATATAAATCGGTTAAAAACACGATTCCAACGGTACAAAATGTTCTTTTAACTGAAGGTGGATGTTGTTGGTTACATGCTGCAATAGCTATTGAGAAGCAAAGTCAAGGTGATGGAAAAAATGCTCTTTTAGCTGCACTTTCATCACATCCATCTCTTAAACATGCGGTTGTTGTTGATAAGGATATAAATATATTTGATTCACAAGATATTGAGTATGCAATATCTACAAGAGTTAAAGGTGATGAAGATATAATAGTAGTTCCTAATGCAAGGGGTTCATCACTTGATCCTGTTGCACTTCCAGATGGAACAACTACAAAGGTTGGTGTTGATGCAACGATGGATATTTCTAACAAAGAGAAGTTTGAGAAAGTAAATTTAGCTTAGTTTGATCAATTTTTATTTATTGAACTTTTAAATTATATTAATTTTAATTTATTTATATATATTAATTTTTATAATTTTAAGTATCATACTTCCTGTTCTTATACTTTTGAGCATGATTTTTATTTTTGCATTGTTCCTTTTCATTATTTTATTTGTTATTATTATTTTATTTTATTATCTCTTTTTAATTATTCTCATTACATTTTTTTTAATCATTTTTATTCTTTTATTTTAAAAATTATTGTAAATTATAAAAACTATTTTTTCTAAAATATTATTAAATTTAATTTTATTAAAAAATAGAACATTATTTATTTAAACTTTATTTATTTAAACAACTTTATTTATTAATGAATTAAAATATAAACTAAAATAATAATAATGATTGATAGGAATAAGGTACATAAAATATTAAACATATAAAGATATTGATTTAAATGATCTAAGATGCTATTTTAGAAGCATTGATTTAAATGATGATTATAAAATAATTGATGGTGTTTATTTTGTCATGGCTATTTGCAATTTTTACGGTTATAATTGCTTATCTAAAAACAGGAAACAGTGTAGGAAATAATTCATCAGTTTCTATTGTTATTCCAGCATACAATGAAGAAAAAGACATTGGATCTATTGTTTCAATTGTTAAAAAAATATCCTATGTAGATGAAGTCATCGTAGTTGATGATGGGTCTTATGATAAAACGGTGGCAAAGGCAAATGAAGCTGGAGCATCAGTTATATCCCATACAAGTAATCAAGGAAAAGGATCAGCTATTGAAACAGGACTTAAACATTCGAAAGGAGATATTATTGCTTTTATTGATGGAGATCTTCAAAATTTGAGTACAGATCAAGTTGATGCAATGGTAAAACCAATTATGGAAGGGAAAACAGATATTACAAAAACAAAGTTTAAAAGAAAAAATGGTCGAGTTACAGAACTTACAGCAAAACCTCTTTTAAATTTCTTTTTCCCAGAGATTAAGTTAGAACAACCATTAAGTGGTCAATTTGCAGGAAAACGTTCAGCTTTAACTAAAATAAGGATGGAAAAAGATTATGGTGTTGATGTAGGAATTATTTTAGATGCAGATGCCAATGGACTTAAAATTGAGGAGGTTGATATTGGTGAAGTAAAACATGATAGTTCTTCTTTAGAAGACCTGCATAACATGGCAAATGAAGTTGTGAGGACTGTAGTTAACAGGTCAATGGAGTATGGTAGAATATCTTTAATAGATACTATTGGAACATATATTCGATCAGCTCTTTTAGGGTTATCACTTATAACCCTTGGATTGTTTATACTATTCTATGTATATATACCAGACATAATAGGTATTGTTATTTTTGTTGCTGGTATCATAATATCAATTTATTATATGATAAAACTTATTACTAAAACATATAAACTGTTTAAAAAAAGGGGAAATAGAAGTTTTATTAAATCCTTTGCCATCATGCATTTACCAGTTTTAATATCTGGAATAGTTCTTATATTAATGGTTTCCACATTTATAGCAAATATTAATTTTTCTAATGGGCAAATATCTCTTGAGTTAACATCAAAAAGACTGACAATATTTCCAGGATCTTCATCAAATCCCCAATTAAGTCTAAAAGGACCATATAAAATAGAATCTGCACTAGAAAACGAATCAGATATTATTAAGATGCCATCTGATGCATTATCCACTTTAGAACTTAATTATAATGATACATTAAGGATAAACAATATCTATTACAATATTAATGAAACAAGACCAAATGATGCAAATACTATTCGTCTTCCTAACAATGTTAGAACTTATCTAAACTTAAAAGAAGATGATGTTGTCCAAGATAGTAGAATCACACGGATATTTGAAAATACTTTTGTTCAAAGAAAAATTAATACAACCAATTCAACCAACTGTTTTGAATACTTTGTCATTAAATCACAACTATCTGAAGCCAAATATATGGATATTTATCTTGATAATCGGTTTATATCAAAAGAATTTGGTATTTTTAATAATGATACTTACTCAATATATGCAAATGGAAACTATATAAAAACTATAAATGGTAATTCAAATATTACAGATAATTATTTTGCTTATTGGGGGGATCATATAATTGAATTAAGAATATACAATCAAACTTCTTCAATAAAAAGTTTTCAAACAAGTAGATACGGTTCATTTTTATCATTTGAATTAGATTAACATTTTTACACTTAGGATCATGCAAATTTAAATAATATTAAAACAGATTTTAACTGGGTCAATCTAAAATATGGTTCTATAGCCATCAAAGACATATTATGCAAACTAAAACCTCTAAAAAAATATAGATAAAATAGGTTTAACCTTCTAAATAATAGTATTGCTGGCTTTCCTTTTGTTGTCTATCTAAATAGCTATCCAACTTATTTACACGAGGTCGTTTAGTTTCCTTATCTCTTCTAAAAGTTATTTTTAAATCCTTTAAGAATTTATTCATAGAAGTTTTAATATCTGTTGGACTTGTAGCTATTCCTTCTAAACCAGGTTTCCCATAAAACACTATAGCCCTATTGGTTATATAATCAATAAATACTATATCGTGGTCAATTATTAGAGCAGTTGCATTTTTACTTTCAACAACTTTTTTTATAACTTTTCCAACAGTTAACCTTTGTTCAACATCTAAAAATGCGGTTGGTTCATCAAAAACATATAATTCCCCTTCTTGTGACAATGTTACAGCTATTGCAAGCCGTTGTAGTTCCCCACCACTTAATTCATTAAGATTCTTATCTAAAATATCTTCTATTGAAAGAGGTTTGCCAATTTCACTCATAAAGATATTTGTACCATAGTTATGAGCATTCATGTATAAAAAGTCTTCAACTCTTCCATCAAAATCATAATCTAAATACTGTGGTTTATAGACTGTCTCAAGTTTTTTTTCAACTCTTCCAGTATCTTCTTTTTCAACTTTAGAGATTATTTTCGCAAAGGTTGTTTTTCCAATACCATTTGAACCAAAGGCTGTTACAATTTCATTGTGATAAAGTTCTCCAGCATCAACAAGAAGTGAAAATCCATCATAATTTTTTTTAATCTGACTATAACTTGTTAATATTTCACCTTCATCAGCTGCTCTTGGAGCATGAACATTGAATTCAATAGCTTGTTTTCTAATTCTAACATTTTCCTCTTTTAAAAACCCGTTTATATAAGCATTTATTCCAACTCTAACACCTTTCATCTGAGATACAACACCATAAGCACCAGGTTTACCATATATTATGTGAACATAATCCGATATTGCATCTAATGTTGCTAAATCGTGTTCTATGACCATCACTGATTTTCCTTCATCTGCAAGTGATCTGATTACTTTAACTATATTCAATCTTTGGCTAACATCTAACCAAGAACTTGGTTCATCGAAGTAATAAAAATCACCATCTCTAAGTACTGAGGCTCCAATAGCTAGTCTTTGAAGTTCTCCTCCACTAAGATTTTCGATTTCACGATTTAAAACATTTTCTAATTGAAGATCTCCAACAATTTTATCAAACTTGCCTACTTCATCTATATTTTTTAGTAATTGACCAACATTACCTTTTACAAATTTAGATAGCTGATCCACCATTTGTGATTTGTGAATGACTTTTATCTGTGAGTTTAAAAGGTTTTTGAAATATTTTTGTAATTGGGTTCCTTTATAATGATCAATAACATCTTCTAAACTGTTTTCTTTTTTCTCCCAGTTGCCTAAGTTTGGAATAAGTTCTCCAGAAAGTATTCTCATAATTGTTGATTTCCCTATACCATTTTGACCAAGAATTCCAACTACAGAACCTTCATCCACAACTGGTAATCCAAAGATTTCAAAGTTATTTTGCCCATATCTGTGTATTGGATCATTTAACACTTCTGGAAGATTTATAATATTAATAGCTTTAAAAGGACATCGATTTGTACATATACCACAACCTGTACATAGTTCCTCAGATATTAAAGGCTTTTTATTCTTTTCATTTATTATGATCGTGTCCTCTTCCATTCTAACTCCAGGACAGTATTCAATACAGGTGTAGTTACATTTTTTTGGCTGACATCTATCTTCATCTAATATTGCAATTCTGGTCATTACTTCACATCATTATAAATATAATATTTAATAAAAATCTTATTCAAATTATTCTAAGTTGTAAGTTTTTTTTTAATTTTCATGGTTTCTTTATATAAAATTGCATTTCATGAGCTCTCACACACTTTTAACAACAAACCATTTCCTAAAATTATTTAAGTTTTATAGTTAATAATATATTTTTTAGTAATTAATTATTAATATTTTTTGATTAAATTTTAATTTATTATATTTTAATTCTTATTTTTTAAAAATATCATTTTAAAATGATTATTATTGTTATACGATAAAAATAAAGATTAATTAAATTGTTAATTTTAGTCTTAAAATATGAATTAATTATCAATAATAAACTCATTTTCTTAAAAATTAAATTAATTCTAATAAGATTATTTATAAAAAAATAATCTGTTTTAAATAATTAAAATGAAATTTAAGATTTTTAATCAATTAAAAAAAAATAACATAGTTATATTTTTAATTACTTAAAATCAAAATAATTAATTTCACAAAACACCATAGTAATATATGCATTGAAAAAACTTAAAACAACTTTCAACTTCTGATTTTTAGACAGTTTAATTATATATTTATATATTAATATGGTTATTATCTATTAAGCTTTTAAATTATTTTATAATTCTGATAGCTCTTTTAATTTATCAATAGCTTTTTCATCATTAAGCCATGAATTATATGCTAAAGAAACATAGTATGCGGCCTCATCCTCCTTTCCAATGCTAAAATCATCTGGAAGAACAGCTGGAATATCTTTTTTGCCAAGTAAATACTCCAATATACTTGGATTTGACCCTTTAGCCACCCTAAATAGCTGTAAAACATCTTTATCCTTTAAATTAAGCTTAATTCCCCTAAATAAACGATCATATTTAATACCAGAATTAGGATAAGTTTTATATTTTTCACTATACTCATCAAATTCATCTATTTTATTAAGTTCTAAAAGTCTTGGTAAGAGAAGATCCTTTACTCCTTGATTATCCTCAGGATTAAGTTTAATTTTTAAATAATTATTTTTGAATTTATTTAATTGAAATAAAAACTATTTTAAAATATCTACGAAACTTAAAGAATTAGAACTGCATTATTACAAATCTTATTCAAATTGTAATTCCTTTAAAAAACTACAAGCTTGACATAGTGAACCTGAAGATGGTTCACCACAGATTTCACATTTACCAAAACTATTAACATTACTATATTGATTTTTAATAGCTATTTTAATTTTATCAAATCCTTTAAGAGTCGAGTACATAATTGTAGGATGATTTTCACTTAACTGCTTCATTACTTTAGATATTTCCATTCTAAATGATGTGTTAGCATAAGGACATGATGCTCTATGGACATTCAAATCTTTTGCTACACCATATAAACCTACTTCATACTCTGGAATTTCGCGAAGAGGTTTAATTTTAGGTGTAAATACCTTTGATTCAATTTTAGGACCTATTTTAGAGAGATTATTAATATTCCCTTCTAAATAATTCATTAAAATAGCTTGTGTTTCATCATCTAAGTTATGACCTGTAGCTATTTTATCTGCCCCTAATTTTTCAGCTGATTTATTTATAATTCTTCTTCTAAACACTCCACAATAGCTACATGATCCTCTATGATTATGATTTGCCATTATTTCATCTAATGTTAGTCCAAAAGAGTCTTTAAATGAAACTATTTCATGTTCAATTCCAAGTTCTTTAGCATAGTCTGTAGCTATTTTAACTCCTTCATCTCGATATTTATCTATTCCTTCATCTATTGTAACTGCACATAAATCTATTACCTTCTTTTCATAGAATGTGTATAATATATCAAGGAGAGCGACACTATCTTTTCCTCCAGATAATGCAACAAGAATTTTATCTCCTTTATTAATGAGTTCCTCTTTCTTAATAGTTTTTATGACTTTCTTTTGAACATTTTCAATAAAACAATTTTTACATAGAGCTTGACCTGATTGTTTTCTCTTTATAATGATTTTAGGATCACCACATTTACTACAAGATTCCATACTACATATCCTCAGGTTCTATGGGAAATAAGGTTAAGATAACATTACTTTTTAAATTTTCTTGAATGTTTTTCAATAATACTAAGATTTTCATTATTTTCAATCTTCTGTTTTCTATTTTGGCTTTTTTTAGAGTTAAAAGTTGAGGAATTTATGTTGTTTCTGGAATAATTATCTCTATTGTTAAATTTTGGGCTTTTAGATTTGTTTCTGAAATTATTTTCTCTATTTAAATCCATCATTACATTATCAATTCTGGAGTCAGAATCTTCTTGACTATTATTATTGTAAATTTTTTGATAGTTGGGATTTTGTCTATATTGATGATTATAATTCTCTTGATAGTTATCGAAGTGTTGGGGTTCAGGATAATCTCTGTTAAATTGAGTGTTATTATTAAATTGATCATTAACACCAAATTGATTATTTCTATTAAAACTATAATCCTGATTCATTTCACTGAATATTATTTTTTGAACCTTCTTAGGAGTACTCACATTTAGAAACTTTAAACTTTCTTTGCTATAGCCACTATAAATATCTATATTTCCTACAGAGAATATCCTACCAAGTATTCCTTGAGAAAGTCTAATATCTTGAATATGATTGTACATTACATAGTCAGTTTTTAAATTAACAACTCCTCTTTTTAGAATTATCCTTGAATCTGTAAGTATATATTCTGTTTTAACCCATTTAATTAAAATCCATGCAATCCAGATTATTAAGATGAAAACTAAAACTAAGGTAATTATACTTGTAGTTTCATTTACATGAATAGTTTGTAATACACTTGTTAACATTAGATTATTTTGTTGAGGATCTGATAATTTTTGAATAGATCGTTTTAATGGTCCAGAATATGTGAAAATAATCCACAGAAATATGAATAATATGAATGCCTTTTTGACTGAGAAAATTAGGCTTGGTTGAGCCCTGTAGAGAATATCTTCATTTATAAATTCATTATCATCCTTTTCAAACATCTTTATCACCACCACTAACTCACAATTTGAATTTTATTAAATTCTATTTAGAAATTAAACCATAAATTATGACCAAGAAAATAACTCCTAATCCAAGCTCATAGTATCCAAGTATCGCGAAAAAATAGGAAAGTACGAAGACAAATAAGAATATAGCAAACATTTTCATTTTCTTGTTCATTATAAAGTTTAAAATAGTTCTTGTAAACTCAGAAGGTATGTAATAGGCATATACTCCATTGGCTAATTCAAAATTAACAAGAGATAAAGGAGTTCTTGTTGTAACTTCATCAGCCAACTGAGCTCTCTCACCAGCTTCACGTCTTGTTCTACCTACACCAGCTCTGATTTTTGTTTTATTGTTTAAAGTAAACCAGGCAGCATCTAACCCTGCCTTAATAGCTAACGATTTACTTGGGAATTTAGCTATTAAATCATCACCTCCTTCACGATAACCTTCAATTGTGCCTTCACATTCATTTATTATGAATTCTTTAATGTTGTTCATTATCTCCACTAATTTATCTTTCCCATATTTATTTGTAAAAAGAGTTGAATTTATCATATCAATGAATAAATAATTTTGATGGTCTTCAAAATCTTCCATAGGTTCACTGAATCTATTTTCAAATACAAGAGCATACTCTCCACCTAATTTAGTAAAACCAATTCCTGATAATTTGCCAATTTCTTTATTTAGATTTATTGACCTTTCAACCGCAGCAGCAGCAGTCATTCCAACAGCTGCCCTTACATTAAGTTCATTAGATAAGCCAATCCCAATAATTTTTGTAGCTATTTTAATTGCATCATTCTTAGAAAGCATATGAGCAACAATTTCAGTAGAACTGTACTCTTCAATTTCTCCTTTTGAATTTAGTATGATCTTAGAAAATTCATTGATTAATGGATTAGATACAGATAATTCAACATAAAGATACCTGTCATTACCTGTGATAATATTGCTTACAAGAGCATACTCTTCTATTTCACTCTCAGCAGGTTTTAATTCATAAAATTTGTGATTTGCAGGAATATTTTTCTCACCTACATCTCTTAACAAGTTATAAAAAATACTTTCAGTTGTAATTTTAGCTTCTTCAATTTCTATAAGCATAGTCTTTGTAAAATTAAACATTTCAACATATTCAGATTCAATTGTGGAAGAAGGAACATATTTGGTACCTATACTTACAATATTATACTTAAGTATCAACTTGAAAATCCATTTTAATAAAGAATTATTAGCCATACAGATCCTCCAACACTTATACAACTCAGTTTGACTCATTTAATTTTAATTCAATTAACTTTATTAAACATTTTAATTACAGTTATTGATAGAATTTTTTTAAGTGATTGACTTTTTATAGAGAGTTTCTATAAACTCAATAATCTTAAAATTTTAGATTTTTAAATTTTCTAATTTGGGCTTTAAATCCAAAACAAAGAACTTTTAGTAAATATTAAATTTATCGATATTAACAAAGTTAGGTTAATAGAAGATCTCTATAGTATTTTTGAAAAAGTTCTTAAATTTTGAAAATAAATTAAATCATAAGTAATAATTATTTTAAATTATATCATGTTAAAATTAACTATTATTAAAAAATGACATTAATATAATTCTTTATTAATTTGATAAACTATTCAAAATTGTTAAATTAAAAATCTAAATATTTTTTTATAATTTATTTATTAAAAATTTATCAAATTGACTATAAATAAACATGATATTATTTATTTTAAATTGTATTCAATATTAAACAAGATTTTTTAATATAACTAATTTTAAACTATTTAATAATGAAACAACTAATTTAACTAATATTTTCAAACAGATAATAAATTATTCTAAGTTAAAAATAAATTTTTAACAATAGAAAATTATATAAAAAAATTCATTAATATCAAGGACTATAACATTTTTTTAAATAATTATTTTTAAATTTAGTTAATTCATTTTTTATTATTGATCCTGAACTTTATTATCTAACTTACCATGACTTTTATCATGATTTTTCTTCTTTAGATCCAAATGAATATCAAAATCTCCAGGATTTTCTAAAGTTAAATTTGATTTAACTGAAACAATAGGGAATTTGAAAGAACTTAACCTACCAGCTATTGTACTGGCAATACTACGAGAATTTCGTTTTATAAATGATGCATCATGAGGATTAATAATAACTTCTATATCAAATGGTGATTCATCTAAAACCTCATCAGAATAGATTATGTTCAATTCAAATACTTCTGGTTTCATGAATAAATCATTTCTAACAATGATTAGAGGATTTTTCTCAAGATGTAGCCTATCGCTTATAGTAATTGAAATACTACCTACATTTTCAACAGCTTCTTTATAATTTTTCGGATGTACTAAAACAAAAATTATATGGGGAGCTGAAGCCTCAACACTCTCTATCATGTCCATAACTTTTCCAAACATAGGTATTTTTGAAATAACTCCTTCTATCTTGGTTTCCATATTTGTCTGACTGAATCTGTCCATCCGAATTATGGACTCTTTTGCAATGTTTAATGGGGAAAATTCAATACCCTTTTTACCAGAGTATACATCAAACCTACTTTTTTCAATGTTTATCAAAATTTCATCACATATTTTTTGAAGAATATTTTTAACCTTTTTTGGTTTTTCACTCTCTTTTAATATGATTTCATCACCATCAAAGGAAAATGGGATTCTCATATAATTAATGTCATGGAATTCATCAGAAAAATCTCTGAATTTATCATTAGAAATAATTTTTGCATGCTCTTTTTCAGCTAAATTAAGAATAAAATGATCTGCATTGTTACCAGTTTCAACTTCTTCAATAAAGTCACTATTCACCAATTCAATATATTTTTCTTTTTCATCAATATTATGTCTTAATGATGCATCGGCTATAATTACAAAACTATCATTTCTTTTTTCCAATGCATCAACAAGAGATAGCAAATATTTCAACTTTGCTTTAAAACCTTCTTTTCTTCCAAAACTCGCTACATTTGATGCATCAACAACAACTTTCAATATATCACCAATATCATTCTTAAAAAAGCAGATATTATCTTAATTTTTTTTATCTGATAAAAAGAAAATATAAATTACAAATAAATCTTAATAATACATTTAATTTGTAATTAATAGTATATAAATCTATTTGTTAATCGAGGTTGTAAATTTTGATGATGACCCTTTTATATACTGATGTTTTTGTGATAAGGATATGTTAGTAGCTCTTTTAATGACCATATGTGGTCTGTTAATCCTATAAACATCATTGGAGTTATTTTATCATGTTTTTTCCACACATTATCCTCTATTACTGAAAATCTTCGATTACT
>JAITGU010000122.1 GCA_031280375.1 Candidatus Methanovirga procula
TTGAAAAAAATAACGGAGACTTCGTCTCCTAAGCTTCTCATTTCATTCGAAACCAAAGATTTTCTAACTTGTTAAATCTTCGATTTAAAAAATTTAAAAACTCTTCCAAAATGACTATACAGAGGTATAAATGTTCAAGTAAGGAATATAATTATTCCTGTATTACAAATATTGGTCATATAGCCCCATTTTTTATCTTATTAATATATAAATGCATCGATTATATCACACACAACCCTATGAATTTAAATTTGAGGGTTTGTCTGGTTCTGAATTGAGATAAGAAATATTTCGAATGGAACGAGAGATTTCAGAAAAAAAATAAAAAATTTTTTCTGACTTATTGCAAAATCTACGATTTCACAACAATTTAGGGAAAATCAAAGTATTTTCCTGTTTGTTGTCGAAGACAACTTAGAGAAATCTTTGGTTTCGAATGAAATGAGAAACTTAAGGAATGAAATTCCTGTTGTTTTGAAGGTCGTGAACTTAGTAAACGAAGTTTACATTATTTCTCGTTTTCAAAAAATTAAATGTACATCATTTAACTATAATTCAACCACCAAAATACTACTAAAATGAAATTTATTCCACTCATCGATGGTTATGAAAAAATTAGGGAAAAATTTTAGAGATAACAGGAAAACTAGCCCTAAAAAGATGAAATATACAAATTTTTCCAATGAAAAAATAAAAACACTAATAAAACATATATCAATACACACATTCAAAACAAAAAGTTTATAGAAACTCTCTATAATAAAAAATAGTAAAAAGAATAATAATATAAATAATAATATATAATAAAAAAAGTGATTTTAATGATCGGAATTTCAATAGCTGGTTTTGATCCATCAGGAGGGGCTGGAGTTTTAGCTGATGTTAAAACATTCGCTTCACTATGTATTCATGGAACAAGTGTAGTCACAGCATTAACAGCACAAAACCCAAAAAAATTTTTCTCAACGCAAGCAGTGGATATTAACTATATTGAAGAACAATTTGATTCAATAGTAGATGAATATGATATTAATTATGGAAAAACTGGGATGTTATACTCAGAAAAAGTCGTTAAGTTAGCTCATAAGAAACTTACGTCAAACAACATTGAATATGTCGTTGATCCTGTTATGGTTGCAAGTTCAGGTGGAAAACTAACACAAAATAATATTATGAAAACCTTAAAAAATAGTTTGATTAAAGATTCAATACTTATAACTCCAAATGTCTATGAAGCAGAAGTCTTAACTGGAATAGATATTAACAATCTTCATGATGGAATTGAAGCCACCTATAATTTAGAAAAAATGTGTAATACCTTACTTACAGGAGGTCATCTCAATGGATATAACTTACTAAACATAGATGGTAAAGTAACCATATTTAAAGAAGATCTAATTGCAACAGACAATATTCATGGAAGTGGATGTAGTCTATCAGCAGCTATTACAGGTTATTTGATTAAAGGTGAAGAATTAGAGTCAGCTGTTATTAAAGCATATAGCTTTGTTAGAACAGCTATTGAAAATGGTCGTTATGGGACTTTAGGAATTTGATAAAACTTTTAATATACTATAATATAATATTAAAAATAAAATATGAAAAACTTTAAATAATATAGAATATAAACTTATAAATTAGATTTAAATATAAACAATTTATTTAAGAGGTAATTCAATGTCAAAAAAGGATAAAATTTCACTTCCTCAATCAGGAGCAGGATTGGTAAGATATTTTGATGACGAAGACTCAGGACCAAAAGTGAGTCCAGAGCAAATTGTGATAGTAACAATTGTTTTAGCTGCCATTTGTATTATTTTAAGATTTTCAACTTCCAGTTAATATTTCTTCTAAATCTTTTATAGTTAACTTTTAAGAGTTTTTAATTAATTTAAAATAGAAAATATGATCCATAAACTATTCAATTGATCAAAAGTAGGTAATTTTCCTTGTTTTATTTTGAAATCATATTTCATATTTCTCATGAAAAAGAATTTCATCTAATTGATAATCATCCCACTTTCTCTTATCTAAAACAATCTCTAATTCTTGAGGAGTTATAATTGGTTTTTTATACATCAATGAATCATCAATAGCTATTCTTGGGCAAGCACTAACAATAAATCCTTCTATATCTAAGTATGGCAGTAAAATATCTGGATTTATATTTTCCACCAAAATTAAATATGCTTTTTTTCCTTCATCCTCTAAAGTTTTTTTAATTTCTTTTGCTAAATTAAATCTATACTGTCCTTCTTTAGAAGATATGAGAATACCCCAAACATTAACCTCTTTAGCCTTTATAATTCTTGCAAATCTAATTCTTAATATCTCATCAGCAAAATCTTTAATATCAGTTACTTCAGAAGTATAAGGATTTGCAATAATAACTGGAGATTTAGTAAAAAGATGAATTCCAAGAGGATGAAATCTACCACTTCCAATGAACAGATAAGCTTCAGCATCCAAGTTTTTAATAGATGAAAAATTACATCCTAAAACTTGACCTTTCAAGGTTGATTTTGAGGAATTAAGAAAAACTTCTTTTCCATTATCCTCTAAAAAGTCTTTAGCTTCATTTAACAGCCTAATATGTTGTGTCGTTGTTGCAATAGCTATTTTAGAATAATTATTCATTAAATTCAATGACTGTTTAAGAACTTTAGCTATTTTAATATTAGAATAAGCTTCAACAAAAATAACAGGTATTTTATATTTTAATGGAAGTGGTGTATGACCATAATGAACAATTAAATCTACCATATCCATCATTTTAGAATCTGCTACATCACAAGCTCCAAAACAAGGATCCCCAGAAATGATAACATTAGTTCGAGTTTTAGTTTCAATTTCGTTTGCAATTTTGATTGATTTAGTTTTAAGACCTTCAGGAAATTGTAATCCAACATTTTTAGCATTGTACCTTTTAATTTGTTTTATAACATTATCCATTTCCATATTATAATTTGACATTCAAACCTCAGCCATATTACTTTAACTATTCATCATTTAGCATTTATAAACAAATGTTATAAAAATAATTGTATATTTCATAAAATATTATTTTTAAGATAACATTATACTTACTGTTAATAATATTTATTTATTTTTATTCTATTTTAATGAATTTATTTAAATCGATTTTCAAAAAGAAGTATAAATAAGATAAATAATAAATTATGTATATAGAATAATAAAATAATAGATTATAAAATAAAAGAAATATTACGATAATTTAAAAAGATGATTGTAGAACAGATATATTTAAATAGAAGTTTTAATAAAAATAAATTCTATGATATTTTTTTGAAATTAAATAAATTAGTCCCGTAGGGTAGTGGTAATCCTTCTAGGCTTTGGACCTGGAGACGGCGGTTCGACTCCGCTCGGGACTATTCTAATTCTTATTTTTGTGATTTAATGGAAAAATTACTTATTTTAGGTATTAACACAAGAACAATAATAGATTCTGCTCTTAAATTAAATTATCAAACTCATTCTTCAAGCTATTATAGTACATTAGATGCTAAGACTGTCTATAAAGAAAAACACATGCTTCAACAAAAACCCTATCAAAGTTGTGGGATATTTGAAGAAAATTTCAATTTTGTTGAAATCTTAAATAACTGTTCTAATTGGATTGAAGACATTGACCATATCGTGCTTACAAGTGGTATCTCACCAGAACATTTTAATGGAAATATTAAACTTAAAAATAATGAAAATATTAATATTTCAAAGTTAAATAATGTTTTAAAGAAAAATAAGAAAAAAATTATTGGCAACAAGAATGTAGAAAGTACAGAGAATAAATACAGATTCTATAAAAAAATGAAAAATAAATATCCTCTTCCATTAACATTCAAACTACCTGCTGATGTCAACGATATAATAACATATACATTGGATATAGTCAAACAATACGATGATAAAAAATTTATTATAAAGGAACTTAGTGGATCTGGTGGGTATGGAATAAGTTTTTTAAATAATGAGCCGATTTTTCAATTAAAAGAATATTTATCTAAGATGAATAATAAAAAACAAGATTTACTTTTACAAGAGTATGTTGATGGAGATAACTTAAGCTGTTCTGTACTTGGAACTAAAAATAATAGTAAATCAATTATTGTAAGTGAGAATATCAACAATAGCTATTATCAAAAAAATGAAGACAAAAAAGATTTTAGATATTCGGGTAATATTTCTCCAATTAATCAAGATAAGTATAATGATCATATTTTAAAAGAAGTTAATGAACTATCAGAGAGTATGATTAGTGATTTTAGTCTAATAGGCTCAAATGGTGTTGATTTAATAGTTAAAGATGATAAAATAAATATTATTGAAATAAATCCACGTTTTCAAGGGACATACGAATCTGTTGAAGATGTTTTAGGGATAAATCTTTTAGAAACCCATATCAAAGCCTGTAATGATGATTTAATTGATGTTCCAAACCCCAAAAATTATTCTATGAAGAAGATTGTTTATACTCCAAGAAGATTAAAATTCAATATAAATAGCTCTAAAAATTTAAGTAAGAATATAGCTATTTCTGATATTCCTTATGAAAGTACAATAATAGAAGAAAATCAGCCAATGTTAACATTAACTGGTAAAAATAGTAAAATAGATGATTTAAAAAGAGATATTGAGAAAGCAAACAAGCATATAAATTTAGCAATGACAAATTGAATTATATTATTTTTAAGAGCCTTAGAATAAAGACAAGAGTACCAATAGTTAATAAAATTGTAGAACAAACCATAGCTATTGTTGAAAGTATATATAATTTAGCCTTTCTGTCTGGGTCTTTGAAATACTGTTTAAAAAGATCTCGTTTCATTTGATTTCCAATAATAATAATTTTATAAAAATATAGAATAATAAAAAAAAATATAGTCTGGATTAAAATAATCTAAGCTAAAGATATTGATGAAAAATGTACATGATAAGCTAAAAAATTAAAAATTAAAATATAAATCTAAGAATTAGCATCAATGGCAGATTTAATCATTTTTAATTGGACAAATGTTTCTCTTTCCATTTCTTGAAGTCTCATTTCAATAGATTTAACAGTGTTTTTAATTTTAGGAATCATTATATGTTCTAAAGCATTAACTCGACGTTTAGTAGATTCAATCTCAGCAGCTAAAAGATAAATTGTTTTTTCTATCTCACCAAGTTCAATTATCAAAGCAACAGACTCTTCAAATTTTTTGGATGCTTCATCCAACTTCGCTGATGTATCTGAAAATCCATAACCTCTTGTTACGACTGTTTTTTCCTCTATTTGAGAATCAACAACAGGAACGATAACTCCCATAATACTTCTTGATTCTATTTTAACATTGACAGATTCTTTAACAGATAAAGCAGCTTTTTGAACACCTAAATCTCCCATCATAACTTGAGCATCAGTTAAATTTGCATAAGCTTCCTTCAGTTTTTCTTCAGTTTTATCACGAGAACCTTTAACTCTATCCAATATTTCAAAAAATTCCATAATTAAAGCATCACGCTTTTCTTTAAGTAAACTATGACCCTTAACTGCAAGTTTTTCTCTATTTTTAAGATTTAAAAGTTCCATTCTTGTTGGATTTATTCCTTCAATAGTATCCTGAGCCAATTTTTTCCCTCCCATGATATTATTAATTGTATTGTGCCAATAGACAATATAAATCCTTAAAATTAATCCATCTTAAATCAAATATAATGAATTAAGTCATTAATAACTTAAATCTATCATAAATAATTTATAAGGAAAGATTTAAATAAGGTTTTAATCAGTCAGTATAATTTAAGAGGATTCAGGAAGATATTTTGGAATATGTTCCTCTTTAACTCTTTTAAGTTCAGCTTTAGGAAGTAAACTAAGTAATTTCCAGCCGAAATCAAGTGTTTCTTCTATTGTTCTGTCTTCATCCTTAGCTTGAGTCATGAATTGTTTTTCAAATTCATCAGCAAATTTCAAGAAACTTTGGTCTCTTGGAGTTAATGCTTCTTCACCAACAACAGCAACTAAATCTCTTAAGTTACGACCTTCTGCATAAGCAGAATAAAGTTGGTCTGAAACTCCACTATGATCTTCACGAGTTCTTCCATCTCCAATACCCCCACTCATTAATCTTGACAATGATGGAAGTACATCAACTGGCGGATATATACCTTTCCTATAAAGTTCACGACTAAGTACAATTTGTCCTTCTGTGATATAACCAGTTAAATCTGGAATTGGATGAGTAATATCATCCTGAGGCATTACCAATATTGGCATTTGAGTAATAGATCCTTCTTTTCCCCTAATACGACCAGCACGCTCATAGATACCTGCTAAATCTGTGTACATGTATCCTGGATAACCTCTTCTTCCAGGCACTTCATTTCTCGCAGCGGAAACTTCTCTTAATGCTTCACAATAGTTTGTTAAATCAGTTAAAATAACCAATACATGCATATCCTTTTCAAAAGCTAAATATTCGGCTGTTGTAAGTGCCATTTTTGGAGTAAGAATTCTTTCAATTGAAGGATCATCTGCCAAGTTCATGAAAACTGTTACTCTTTCAAGTGCACCAGTTCTTTCAAAATCTTTCATGAAAAAATTAGCTTCTTCGTGAGTAATACCCATAGCAGCAAATATAACTGCAAAATCTGTATCTTCAGCTTTAACTTTAGCTTGTCTTGCAATTTGAGCAGCTAAATCATTATGTGGCAAACCTGAACCAGAAAATATTGGAAGTTTTTGCCCACGAACCAAAGTGTTCATTCCATCAATTGTAGAAATACCTGTTTGAATAAACTCTGCTGGAAATTCACGAGCAGAAGGATTCATAGGTGAACCATTAATATCTAATTCCATTTCAGGGATTATTTCTGGACCACCATCAATTGGTTTACCTGTTCCATCAAAGATACGACCCATCATATCTATTGAAACACCAATCTTAGCAGTTTCACCAGTGAACCTTGTCTTTGTGGTTTTTGTATTAAGATCTGTTGTTCCTTCAAAAACTTGAACAACTGCAAGATCATTTTTAACCTCTAAAACTTGACCTCTCCTATGTTCACCATTAGGTGTCTCTATTTCAACAATTTCACTATAAGCAACACCTTCAACTCCTTCAACTATCATTAAAGGCCCCGCAACTTCAGTAACAGTAGTATACTCCTTTGTTTTTATATCAACATTCATTTTTACACCTTATATTCATTTTAAAGAATTGATAATTAGTATAGTATCTATTCCTCTTTTTTAACGACTACTGCTGTTCCATAGGCTAAAATTTCTTGCATAGATTGTCCAATCTCATTACTATCAAATCGAAAACTAATAACAGCATTAGCACCCATACTTTTACAATGCTCAATTAATCTATCAACTGCTTGATTACGAGAATCTTCCATCATTTTAAGATATGCCCCTATTTCACCGCCGACAATACTTTTTAAACCAGCACTAATGTTTCCACCTACACCACGAGATCTAACAGTCAAACCATAAGTAAAACCTTTCATTTCAACAATTTTATATCCTGGGGCATGATTTGCACTTGAAATTATAAATTCATCAACAGTTACCATTAAAATCAATCCTTTAATCTAATAATAATTACTAACTCAAATCTCCTAACTGTTTAACAATTCCATTTTGGATTTCTTTAACTTTAGTAGGGAAATCATTTTCATGTACATATTTCATTCTACCTATTTCCTCTTTAATTGGGACTGCTATAATATCTTTTGATTCAACTCCACGTTCAAGAGCATTTACAGCTTCTTTTTGGAATGAAACAATTGTCTTTAACATATGATATTGTTTTGATGGTGAACAGTATGTATCCACATCATCATAAGCATTTTGTTGTAAGAAGTCTTCTCTGATCATACGGGTAGTTTCTAATGTAATTTGTTCACTATCTGGTAAAGCATCTGGTCCAACGAGTTGTACAATCTCTTGAAGTTCAGATTCCTTCTGAAGTAAAACCATTGCTTCATCACGAGTTGCTCTCCAGTCACTTCCAGTATTTTCTGCCCACCAATTCTCTACACTATCGACATATAATGAATAACTTTGTAGCCAGTTAATTGATGGAAAATGTCTCTTATCTGCAAGAGATGCATCTAAAGCCCAAAATACTTTACATATTCTAAGTGTGTTCTGGGTAACTGGCTCAGATAAGTCTCCACCAGGAGGAGATACAGCACCAACAATCGAAACAGAGGAGAGTTTATCTTCATTACCTATTGTAATAACTTTACCTGCTCTTTCATAGAATTGAGCAAGTCTTGAAGCAAGATATGCAGGGTAACCTTCTTCACCAGGCATTTCTTCAAGTCTTCCTGAAATTTCTCTCATTGCTTCAGCCCATCTTGAAGTGGAGTCTGCCATAAGAGCAACATCATATCCTTGGTCACGGAAATATTCTGCAATTGTGATTCCTGTATATACACAAGCTTCTCTTGCTGCAACAGGCATATTAGAAGTATTTGCAATGAGAACAGTTCTGTCCATCAATGGATTTCCAGTTTTTGGATCTTCCAATTCTGGGAAATCAAGAAGCACTTCTGTCATCTCATTTCCACGTTCACCACAACCAACATAAACAATAATATCTGCATCTGCCCATTTAGCTAATTGTTGCTGTGTAACAGTTTTACCTGATCCAAATGGTCCTGGAATAGCTGCTGAACCACCTTTAGCAACAGGGAAAAAAGTATCTTGTGTTCGCTGTCCAGAAATTAAAGGTACATCTGGGTCGAGTTTTTCTTTGTAAGGTCTACCTTTTCTTACTGGCCATTTTTGAAGCATTTGAACCTTCTTAATGCCATCTTCAGTTTCAATTTCAGCAATATCTTCTTCAACAGTGTATTCACCAGTAGCAACGATTTTTGTAATTTTTCCTTCAATAGCAGGAGGAACCATTATTTTTTGTAAAACAGCTGATGTTTCTTGAACTTCACCGATCATATCTCCTCCTTTGATAACATCACCAATATTAGCTTTTGGTTGAAAAGTCCACTTTTTTCCTTTATCAATGGAGGGTACATCTACTCCTCTCTCGATGAAATCACCAGATATTCCTTTAATTACTTCTAATGGCCTTTGAATCCCATCAAAAATAGAACCCATAATTCCAGGCCCAAGTTCAACTGATAATGGACCACCAGTACTTTCTATCTTCTCACCAGGCTTTAAGCCTGCGGTTTCTTCATATACTTGAATGGTTGCAGTATCACCTTCAAGCTCAATAATTTCACCAATAAGCTTGCTGTCACCTACTCGAACCATTTCATACATTTGAGTTCCTCTCATACCATCAGCGATGATAACAGGTCCTGCAATTTTAATAATATTTCCTTCAGTAATCATTTAATCATCTCTACCCCAATAACCCTTTTGATCAGTTCACTCATAGGGTCAGACTTTCTTTGAGAAGAACCAGATTTGTCTGGTATCTCAATAATCATTGGTAATACATTAGATCCTACTTTTTTATTAATATGTTCTCTAATGTTATCAGCGATTTTTTCTGTAATAATTATAATGGATAATTCCCCATTAATTAATTCACTAAGTGCATTTTCAGCTTCTTTATCACTATTGACAATATAACCTTTTTTTACTCCACCAAGTTTAAACCCAGTAACAGTATCAATATCCCCAATAACAGCTACAGACGAATTCATACTAACATCTCCTGTATATCAGACATTTCAAGATTATTTTCTCTTTTAGCTCTTATAATAATCTTAAGGTTTTTGATTTCTCTCTCCTTCTTACTTATATATCCAATAATTGGTCCTATACCTAATGGATTTTTTAAGGAAAGAGAGTTAGCATAGTTTACAATATATTCATCCAATGCTTTCTCAAAAACTGACACTGATTCAGTATCATTATATGCTCCAAGAGCCTCACTAAGAATTGGAGAGTAATCTGTACCTTCTAACCCATTAACAATAGAGGTTATACTTTCAGATTCCATTAAATCTTTCAATTTCCACTCTTTGACTTGATATCCATTTGAAATCACATGAGCACTAATATCATCATATTTTAAACCATCAGCTTTAGAACGAATAATAGTTTTTAAATTTGCTACATCAACTTGTGAGCCAATATAAGAATGGAGTATCCTTGTATTATCATCAGACGGTACACTTGATGCTGATAAAAGATTTTCTAAAAAATATTTATCTAACGCTGATTCTAATGGCAGAATCATATTATTTTCTTTATATTCACTTAAAGCATCTTCTAAAATAGGAGCATATTCAGTTCCATCTAATCCAGCTACAATATCTTCAATAGTATTAGTCTCAATTAACTGTTCACAAGTCAAATATAAACTTCCAACTGGAATTAAAAGGTTTTCAGCTTCATCCTTAGTCAATTTAGCTTCTTTTGATGCTATCAAGCTTTTTATGTTGGATATATCTGACTTCTTAGATAATACTACAAAAACTTTTTTTACATCACTAGGTGCTATTTTTGAGAGAAGGTGATAAGTTTCTCCAAGCTGAATATCTAATGATTTTTCAATTGAATGATCATCTAAATGCTTGGCATGATCTAGAAAGCCTCTAAGATAGTTTGTAATTTCCTTATAATCCTCGGCTTCAAGAATTTCAGAAAACTGTTTTTCATCAAACAGTCTTCCCTTTCTTGCTCTTACCTTAGCATTTGGAAGGAGATAAGGATAAATATCCAATACAGGTCTACTTACAATAATAACTACAACAGCTCCAATAACAAGAAGCACCACAACAATGATTGCGAGAAATGCTTCATTTGGAATACCAAAAGATGTTAATATTGTAGTCAATTCATCAGCCATATTAATCTCCCCTAATCAAACAATATTTTAGCTACCTCAGAACGCAAGATTTTTTTGTATCTCAACAGACGAGCTTCAATAGTATTATTAATTTCAATCTCTCCACTTTTAATTTTTAAAATAGCTCCACCAATTGTATTAATTGGTTCACCAAACTCAAAAATGGTATCTTTTCCAGTTGCAGATTTAACATCAGTAGCTATGCTACTAACAAGATTTTCAATCTTAGACTTATCTTCTGCTTTTGTATGGATTAATATATTTCCTCCACCTATTTCAACAGCTGCTTCTTTAACGACATTGACTAAAGAATCCACATACTTTTTATCAGAGGTTGATGCAATTTTCTTCAATTCTTCAGTTGCTTTGCTAAAGGACTCTTCAATAACTTCTTCTCTTGTTTCTAATTCTAATCTCCTTGCATTCATCTTAGCTTCAGATATTATTTGCTGATGTTTCATTATAGATTGTTTATTGGCATCATCTATAATCCTATTTTTTTCCAATTCGAGATTTTTAGATTCTTTTTCTTCAAAAGACTTAATTTCTAATTCTGCTTCTTGGATAATTTGATCAGCTTTTATCTGAGCTTCAGAGATAATATTAGAAACTATTTTTTCTGCTCCAGAGCTCACAAATAGACCTCCTAACCTAAGATTCCGCCAAATACCATAAGTAATATAGCAATCAAAAAACCATAAATAGCCTGAGTCTCAGGCAAAGCTGTGAAAATAATACCACGAGCAAACATATCATTATCTTCTACAACAGCACCAACAGATGAAGCAGCAGCTATACCTTGACCCATACCAGAACCAAGACCAGCAAAACCAATTGAAGCTCCGACACCGACAGCCACAAGACCAGCTGTCACATCAAGACCTTTACCTCCACCTAACAATCCTGAAAATACCAACAATAATATAGCAATCAAGAAACCATAAATAGCCTGAGTCTCAGGCAAAGCTGTGAAAATAATACCACGAGCAAACATATCATTATCTTCAGCCACAGCACCAACACTTCCTGCTGCTGCTATACCTTGACCTAAACCTGAACCTAAACCTGCAAAACCAATAGCTACTCCAGCACCAATAGCTGCTAAAGCAGTTCCTAAAGCAATTTCTACCATTATTTATTCTCCTTTAATTTTATTATACAATTTAAATTAATTTATTCTATTAATGAATCATGACTTATAAATAAATCATATAGATTAAAAATTTTAAATAATTAATTATTATTGAATTTAAATTAAATTATCTATATTATATAAATTAGATTATCAAATTTTAGATTATCAAATTTTGATTATTAAACTATTTTTTTAATTTTGTAAGTATTCTACTTGCACTAAACGGACTAAAACTATTCTTACCTCCTACAAAGAATTGAGAAAAAAATTCAACATAATGCAAACGTAATGCATTAATGAAAGCTCCCAACACTTGGAAAAGGAAATTTATAATATGTCCTGCAATGAAAATAATTATCGCAATGATTAATGACAAGTATGGGACTGGAAGCATTGTATCAACCATTTGTGTAATGATGTTGACAGTCATAGCTATACCGCCTGTTGCTAAACATAATGCTAAAAGACGAGCATAAGATAAAACATTACCAAGCCATGAAAATACATCCATTATTCCATATACACCATTACAATAAATTAGTATACCAAATGTCGCTATTAATAAAACTGCACCAATAGCTTGACCTACAATACCAAGAACTGGTATAAATATACCAGCAACTAAGAAAATAAGACCAGCTTCAAAAATAAGCCAAACAATTTGTGAACCTAGTGCTTCTTTCTTTTCCCCATATCTAAAATTGTTAATAATACCAAGGATAAAACCTACATTTGTATAAATAAAACCTATAGCAATAGCTACAATAAGAATATTTTGGGGATTTTTAAATGCATCGAATGCTGGAATAACAGTTGGAAGGTTTATTGCAAAGAACCTGGAGAAGAAATCTCCTAACAATCCATTTGTTATAAGACCTAAAATGATCGTCCACAGACCACAGGCAATAATTATACTACCAAATTTGCCCATAGTTTCATTAATTTTGCCCATTCCTTTAATGAGTACAATACCCAAAATTACCAACATTAATCCATAAAAAGAATCTGTTAAACAGTAACCAAAGAAAAATGGGAACATTATAAAAACAAGAATACTTGGATCAACTTCTCTATATTTAACTGGAGAGTACATATCCACAAGAAATTCATAAGGTTTAACAATTTTTGGATTATTATGAAGAACTGGAACCTCAGAATCGTCATCACCTACATCTTCGACTTCAAAAACAGAGTGTCCTTCAGTAGATGAATCAACTAAATTTTTAACTTTATCCACATCTTTAAGAGGAACCCATGCCTCCAACATTACAGTTTTATTAGTTTCTCCAAAGGTGGAAAAAATTTCATTTCGTTCTTTTTCTATCTCAAGTTGTTCCTTAAGAACAAGAACATCATCATCATATTTTTTAGCTATTTCTTTAAGCTCTAAAGACAATTGAGATTTTTCTTTCTCTAAAGAGATTAATTCTGAATCAGCGGAACTAATAATATCTGATGGCTTACCATTAACATTATCGGTTTCAAACCTTTCAAAATCAAACGTTCTAATCAAAGAATAAAATTCATCTTTAAATTCACTTAAAGTAACTAATACAATAATATTTTTCAATTTACTTTCATCAGGAGTATTTAAAATTAGGAAATTATCGGTTATTTCACTCGATTTTTTCTTAAAATTATCTACAGATTCAGCATTAATTCTACCAACAATAGTAAAAGTATACATAGTTTCATTTAAAAGGCTTAAATCAACATCTAAATCCTTTAATTTAGTTGCTAAAAGCTTATTTGAGTTAAGTTCACTTTTTCTATTGTCAAAAGAATTTAATTGATCTTCAATAACTTTAGTTTGGGATTCAACCTCATCTAAAATAGACTCAGCTTTATTAACAAGTTCTTCACCACTAATAACTTGAACTTCAACTTTTTTAGGGATATCTGGACTTATAAAAGATTTTAACATATCTTTAATACCAACATCATTTGAAATTGAATCGCCTAAAAGTTCTGATAGTCCATTACATTTCATTAAAAGTGAAGAAATTCTGCCTGCTAAGTCTGTGACTTTAGAAGGATTTAAAAGTTCTGACAATTGAGGATCTTGCTGAACGCGTTCTGATATATCACTTATTTGTATAATACCCTCTTCATGTAATGAATTTACAAGATGATTAGAGTATTCATTTAAAGTCACCACTTTAATTCTACGCATTCTCGCTGTCTGAAACATTATCTCACACTATAAAATATTCTCTACAATGAAGGATGCAGCTTCATCTACTTTAGCCATAGATGCAGTTTTAACAGTTTTAACTTTAATATCTGCATCATTAATAATAGTTTTAGCTTTATCCTTCGCTTCTGCTTCTGCAGTTGAAATAATACTTTTTGCTTCGTCTTCAGCTGACTTTTTAGCTTCATCCAAATTTGAATTGGCTTTTGTTTTAGCTTCTTCCAATAATTCTACAGATTTAACTTTAGAATCTTGAACAAGCCGATCAGCATCGGACTCAGTCTTTCTTATCTTTGTGATAGCATCTGAAATTGCTGTCATAATTAATCACCATTAATACAAAACTAGATTTATAAAACATATATATATAAATTTTGCTATTTAATATAATTAATAGAAAAATTATATGATTTAAAGAAGACTTACATAAAATTTTTATGCTATAAATCTTTAATCTAATTAAAAAACTAATTATTATTAAATTAAATTAAAGAGCTTGTTACACAACTCCATTTTTAATGAACAAAATATTATTTTAATAAAATTTTATTAAAAAATTTTTAATTACCAAAAATTTTTAATTTTTGTAATTATGAAAATCCAAAGGATGAAAATCCAAAGGATTTTCAGTAATCCAAAGGATTTTCAGTAACCCAAAGGATTTTCAGTAACCCAAAGGATTTTCAGTGATTAATAATTTATATATAAATTGTTTAATTTAATATAATAGGACTAATGATTAAATATTTTAATACTCATACTATCTATAAATTTATCAACTATTGTCATAATAGTGTAATAATAGAGTTATAATAATAGATTTGTATTTAACAGACAATACTCAATGTTTAATTCTACTACGATATATTTTAATAGTAAAGAAGAACATTAATAACATACCTATACTACAAAATAGTATTTTAGGATAAAATGTTAAATAAAAGATGCCAACACAAAAAAATATGGTACCTTCAACTAATAAAAAAATTTTGCTTAAATATGTTTTAAAAATAACTAATGGATAAGTGAATCCAACAACTATTATAATAAAATTTAGAGCTATATCTTCTGTAGTAATATTTTCAGTTGAACAAAGAGTATATAATCCCAAACCAATAAATATAATCGCAAAAAATATTGAAAATAACTTTTGATTTTGTCTAAAATTCATGTGAAATCTCTTGTATGTAAATTTTTTTATTAATTAATTCATTAATAATATCATTTATTATACATTAACTAATTCTTTTTATATTACTTTAGATATTTATTCTATCTATTAATTTTTAATTACATTCTTTTACTTATTAATTTTATGCCTATTTAAATTTATATTTATAAACTAAAATGAATAAATATATTAACTAATAAATATATTGATTAAATAAACAGATATTAATGAATAATAATAATATTAAAAAGATAAACTAAACATTATTAAAAGGAGAATTAGATGAAACAATTAGATATGATTGTTACAGATTACAACTGTGAAGACTTAGGACTATCACGACTATGCTTAATGGAAAACGCAGGTAGAGGAATTTCAGATGAAATAGCGAAATTATCCACATTTACATTCTCAAAACCTGTAAAAATAATTATATTTGCAGGATCTGGTGGTAATGGTGGTGATGGTTTTGTTGCTGGTAGACACCTTCTTAATCGAGGGTTTGAAGTTGAAATATTAGTTTTATCAGATCAGATTAAATCAAAGGATAGTGAAACAAATTTTAATATCTTAAAAAATATGAATCCTTCATTTTCAAGGTTAACAATAGAGTATATTGAGACTATTGAAGATTTAGAAGAATTAAACATTTTTAAATCAAATAGCTTTAGTGACTTTATAATAATCGATGCAATGCTTGGAACAGGGGTTAAAGGAAAACTTAAAACAAAAATTAAGAAAGTGATAGATATTATAAATAAATTTAACGCATTGAAAGTGTCTGTTGATGTCCCATCTGGTCTTAATCCTGAAACTGGTGAGATAATAAACATTGCCGTGAAACCTGATTATACTATTAGCCTACATAAAACAAAAAATGGTGTGAAAATAGCTGGTGAAGAGTTAGTTGGAAATATAATTAGTTGTGATATTGGAATCCCTATTGAAGCTCAAATATTTGTCGGATCAGGTGATCTTTTAAGACTAAAAAATAGAGCAAACTATTCTCATAAAGGAAATAATGGAAAAATACTAATTATCGGGGGAAGTAGTGATTATTCGGGTGCACCATCAATAGCTGGATTTTCAGCTTTATCATCAGGTGTTGACTTAGTCTATATTTGTAGTCCAGAAAATAATAGGTTGGTTATTAAATCATACTCTCCAGATTTCATTGTAAAATCTTTTAAAGGAGATTATTTAAATTTAAGTAATCAAGAGGATATTTTAATGCTTGTAAAATCTGTTGATACAATTTTATTAGGTCCTGGTGCAGGTCTTGAAGAAGAAACAGAGAAATTATTTAATGTTCTAATTTCAAAAATCATAAAACCAATTGTTCTTGATGCTGATGCATTAAAATTAATTGATATGAGTTTAATTAAGGATAAGGAAGATTTGATTATAACTCCTCACTTTCAAGAGTTTAAAATATTTTTTAAAGATATGATAAAAAAAGAAAATTTAGAAAATGAATTTAGAGAACTTAGTTTGAATTTTGATAATTTAGATTATGATCAAATCCAAAACAAAATAGCTATTCTTCAAAAAATAACTAAAAGTATTAAAGGCACAGTTGTTTTAAAAGGGAAATATGATTTGATTTTCCAGAATAACAAGTTCAGATTAAACAAAACAGGGAATTCAGCAATGACAGTAGGTGGGACAGGAGATTCTCTTGCTGGAATTGTTACAAGTCTTTTATCTCAGGGATTAGATTCTTTCAATGCAGCTTGTTTAGGAACTTATTTAAATGGAAAGGCAGGAGATTTAGCTTTTGATGAATATGGTAATGGACTTAAAGCATCAGATTTATCAAAATTCCTTTCCAAACTAATGTTGTCAAATTAAATTATCAATGTGTTTGAATATTCATGAACGATTCATGGTCTTTTTGATGGTGTATTCTCAATGAATGACCATTGAACATAACACCATAGTAAAAAAATAGATAATTTAAGCATATTTTTAATTTTAGGTCTTTAAAACCAAAAAATTAAATATAATAGGATTATGTATAACAATATTGTATTAATGTCATGACAATTGATTCTTTCTATAAGAGTATTGGTTTTATATATTGATAATATTTTCATTAGCATCGTATTTTATTGAAATTCTAACCACCACAGATAAATTTTATTGCATGAAAACTTATTTTTAAAATCTTACTAAATCATTGTCTTGACACTATAAATAGAAGTTCAAAATTATTTTTTTGATTCTCTTTAATTATGTAAGACAAAATTCTTTTATAAATTATGGTTCTTGAAATAATTTTTTTAAGTAATGGACTTTTTAAATAAAAATATAATATTACTATATTTTAAATCTTTGTTTAATTGAATAAAGACATTTTTTAATATAATTAACTTTAAATTATTTAATAAGGAAATAAATTATTTTTAATTAATATTTTTAAAAATGAAGAACAAATTCTTCTAAGTTAAAAACAAATCTTTAACAATAGAAAAACTCATTAATTAAATTATTAACATCAAGAACCAATGCTGTCAATTTAATAAATTTTATTGAAAATTTATTTGTTATTAATTCTTTAAATCTTTTAAATTATAAAAATACTAACTTAAATTTTTAAGATTTAGAAATTTAAATGTTTAAGTTAACAGCATTGAATAATCAAGAGAATTATGGTTGTGAAATAAAGCCTTTGATAGCTGAATTTGCAACTATTTTAGAGTTAGATAAATAAATATGAGATTTAGGATCCCCCATTCTTCCCTTAAAATTACGATTGGTAGTGGTAATGGCAGTTTCTCCTTTGGATAGAACTCCCATATGCCCTCCTAAACAAGGACCACAGCCAGGATTGCACACAATAGTGCCTGATTCTATAAAAGTTTGTATATAACCTTTTTCAACAGCAGATTTGTATATTTCAGCTGATGCAGGAGAAATTATCAATTTAACATCTTCATGGACCTTTTCATTTTTTAAAACATCTGCAGCTAATTTTAAATCCTCTAGTCTTCCGTTAGTACAAGATCCAATAAATCCTTGATCAATTGCCACACCTTCAACTTTTGATATTGGCTTCACATTATCAACATTATTTGGACAGGCTATTTGCGGTTCCATATCATTTATATCGAATAAAAACTCTTTTTCATAGCTGCTGTCACTATCAGATTTAAATATATTAAAACTGTTTTTATCAGTTCTTTGTTTTAGATAATCAATAGTCTGTTTGTTTGGTTCTATAACTCCATTTTTTGCCCCCATTTCAATGACCATATTTGTAATAGTCATTCTCTGTGAAACACTCATTTTATCTATAGTATCTCCAAAAAACTCAACTGATCTATAACTTGCACCATCAGAACCAATATGCCCAATAATATTTAGAATTACATCTTTTGCAGTAGTATTATCCGATAATTCTCCAGTGACATTAATTTTAAATGCTTCTGGAACCATAAACCAACTTTTACCAGTTGCATAAACCATAGCAATATCTGTTGATCCCATTCCTGTTGAAAATGCACCAAATGCCCCATAAGTACATGTGTGAGAATCTGCTCCCACAATTATTTTTCCTGGTTCAATAAGTCCTTTTTCAGGTAACACTTGATGACAAATACCTTCACCATGATGATAAAAATGTTTTAACTTTTGTTTTCGTCCGAATTCCCTTGCAACTTTATGAAATTCAGCAGATCCAATTGTATTCGGTGGAACAGTATGGTCAAAAACAATCGCTATCTTTGAATTGTCCCAAACATCTTCAGCTATCTTTTCGAAAATTTTAACAGCTGGGGGAGATGTTCCATCATGAGACATGACTAAATCTATGTTTATTTCTATAATTTCTCCTGGGTTCACTTCTTTCCCATACTTATTAGATAATATTTTTTCAGTAATGTTCATTGTAACAGCACGACTGTTAAAGTTAATTTATAAAAAGGTTCGTTGATTTTTTTTTAGTATATTTAATTTTTTATTATTTTTATTTAAAAATAATTGATTATGAAAAAATAAATCGTAGAATACTATGAAACCATATTTAAAAAATAATTTATTGGTTGTGTAAATAAAATTAATATTTAGAGCCTACTCTAAGACCTAAGTCAGCAACAACGGTTAAAACATCCTTAAGATTTCCATAAGAAGGATTGCCTACACCTTTAATGTCTAAAGGGTAATTTTGAGGAATAACAGTTGCTAAATTGTTAGCTCCTGCCAATAAAGAGTATCCTACATTTTTAGGACCTATTGTTGGTGTTGGGACTGTTATTCTTATTGTTGGATAAAGAATTCTTGTAATAGCTATTGTTTTCATTTGTTCTTCAATAGAACACTTAGGATGGTTTTCCATTGGTGTTCCTTTATATGGGTTGAATCCCATTATTGGAATTTCACCAAGTGTTCTAAATCTTTTAAGAAATAATAGATGATCCACTCTGTCTTCATATGATTCTCCAATACCTATGAGTAAACCTGAAGAAAGCTCAATTCCTTCTTCACAAACCATTTCACAAACTTTAATTCTATCTTTAAGTCGTTCACCAGGTTTTAACTTGTTGAATAGTTCTTCATTAATTGTTTCAAGATTACAACAAATAGTATCGGTATTGTATTTTGCTAACTCTTTAATAGCTGATGATGTTAAGTCAGTTCCAACATTTACCAGTAATTCCAAGGATGTTTTGCATTTAACGATCTTAGCTGCCTCAATAGCTTGACGACCATTGTATCCGTGAGCTCCAGAACAGCTAATTCTTGGTATTTCAGTTTTATCTACAAATTCGGCTATTTTTAAAATTTCATCATTTTTTTTATAGAACCCGTTGTAGTAACCTTCTTTAGATGTATTTGAAGCAAAACCACAGTATTTACATTTCGGAGTTACTTTACAAACATTTGTAAGATGAATGGTAGATGTCAATTTAATATCATCAGATATTGAATTTCTTATATTTGAGGCTGTGTTAAGTAACTTTTTAAATTCTTCTTCATCTCTTATTTCAAAAAGTTGGATGATTTCATCTTTGTTAAGCTCTTTGCCTCGATAAATTTTATCTAATATTTTATCTATCAAGCTAACACCAATATTTTATGTATCTATTTTTTCAAATATTTTTATTTAATTCATATTATTCCGTTTGTTGAGTTTAAGATTGTTTATATCGAACTTTAGTATAAATTTATAATAGTTTATAGCAATGTAAAGAATTTAAAAAATAAAAAAATAAAATAAAAAAAAAAGATTTATTTAGATCTTTTTTCTAATGCTTCAAGAATTGTAGGTAAAATCTCACCAGTTGCACCGAAGTTCATTGAATCAGCTGTTCCGAGTAAT
>JAITGU010000086.1 GCA_031280375.1 Candidatus Methanovirga procula
TTTTTGTGGAGTTTTTTCAATTTTTCATGGTTTCTTTAATTCAAAATTTTTTTATTTTGAATTTAGAAAATTTTTTATTTTCGTTTATATAAAAGATGAATTTTCATGAAAAACTCCACATTTTTTTACAGTCTCCATGATTTTAAATAAATTGCAAGTTTTTTTTATATGAATTTGTTTTTTTTTAATGATAAAATTTTTCATAATATATTTAACAAGATTTTCTTAAGTTGATGACATTGCTGTAGAGTCCATAGTAATCTTTTGGATTTAGATATAATGAGTTACAGCTATTCTATATTATTAATAGCTTCTACCAATAAATCTATTGTTTTCTCAACATCTTTCATGCTTGCAACACTAACAGTTGTGTGAATATATCTTGTAGGAACCGAAATAACTCCAGTTGGAATACCTTCTTTTGTTAAATGAATAGCTGTTCCGTCTGTTGTTCCACCATCACTAACTTCTAACTGATAATCAATGTTTCCTCTTTCCCCAGCTTCTGTTAAAATCTTTTTTATTTTTTCAGTGACTATTATTCCTCTTCCACTGGCATCAACTAAAACAATAGCTGGACCTTTTCCAATCACCACAGGAGCATCCTTTTTCCCGATTCCTGGATGGTCTCCAGATATGGTAACATCAAGAGCAAAGGCCAAATCGGGGTTTATTTTAAATGCAGATGTCTTAGCTCCTTTTAAACCAACCTCTTCTTGAACGGTTCCAACACCATAGACAGTTGATTTAGTATTTATTCTTTTTAAAGTTTCTATCATCACATAACATCCAATTCTATTATCCAATGCTTTTCCCATAAATAAATCGTTTGGGAACTCTTCGAAATCAGCTTTAAATGTTATTGGATCGCCGACTGACACCAATTCTTCAGCTTCTTCCTTTGAAAATGCTCCAATATCTATAAACATCTTCTCATAATCAGTGATTTTCTTTTTTTCCTCTGGTTTCATCACATGAGGAGGTTTAGAACCAATAACACCAACAATATCTCCTTTTGTTCCATGAACTATTACAGTTTGATTCATTAACATTTGGTCGTTAATTCCACCAATTTTAGTAAAGAGTATAAAACCTTTTTCATCAATGTATCTTACCATCAGTCCAATTTCATCCATGTGTGCTGCTAACATTACTTTGGTTGAAGATTTTCCTTTTTTAACAGCTATTATGTTACCTAATAAATCTTCTTCAATACTATCTGTGTGATCATTAAGTTCGTCTCTAATAATATTTGTAATCTCTCCTTCAAATCCAGAAATCCCTGGAGCAAGGGATAATTTTTTCATTAATTCCATATTTATTCACCTTAGTATGTTGATTATTTAAATATATGATATTCCATTTCAAGATATTCATTTTTAGTAATGTTCATTTTCAATATTTAGATTTATCCAATATTAATTATTTAATTAAGTATATTTAATTATTGGTTATTTTAAAATTTACTATTTAATTAATTTAATTATTTAAGATGTAATGTAATGAAGAAAAAGTAAAAGTTTAAAGTAAATATTTTACATAAATTTAATTAAAATAAATATAAATATAATTAAATAATTGAAATTAAAAAATCATTGAAATATTTAGAATAAATGTCTATAATAAAACGATCCATATATTATTAATATATTAAACTACTTTAAATCAATACTATAAATTAATATACTACTTTAAACAAATATTTATAATATCAGAAATAATGGGACATTGTCATAATGTTATATTTTAAAGGTTGCACTGGACGAGAAAAATTAAGAAACATTCCTGATTCTGTGGAAAAGCTATTAAATATGATGGGTATTGATTATTATACATTAGATAATGAGGGATGCTGTGGATCATTTCTTCTAAGAACAGGATTTGAAGAAGATGCTAAAAATGTAATGAAAAAAAATTTAGATGAATTTAAAAATCAGAAGATTTTAACAAGTTGTGCAGGCTGTTATAAAACACTTAAAAAGGATTATAAAAAATATTTCAAAACTGATTTAGATGTTGTTCATATAAGCCAGTTACTAAGGGACTTAATCAATGAAAGTGAGTTGAAAGGAAACAAAGAATTATCTAAATATAGTATAACCGTCACTTATCATGATCCGTGCCATTTAGGAAGACACTCTGGAGAGTACGATGCTCCAAGAGAAATTATTAGAAATTTTGCTAATTTAAAAGAAATGGAAAATATTAGAGAGAACTCAATATGTTGTGGTTCTGGTGGAGGAGTTAAATCCGCTTATCCTGAAATATCTAAAGAAATAGCTATTAGTCGAGTGAAAGAAGCTGAAGATATTGGGGCTGAACTAATCCTCACATCTTGTCCTTTTTGTAAACTAAATTTAAGTGAAAATTCCTCAATAGAAGTTTTAGATATTTCTGAATTTATTTTAAACTGTATAAGTAACAAAAAAGAAAATTGGGAAGGGAATTAATGGATTCTGATGAAATTAGAATTATGAACAGGTCTTTTAAAACTTTACTTGAGAAAAGAAAAAACTTAATAAAAGATCCTCAAATTAAAAAACTTAAGGAAAAAGTTAAATCTATTAGAGAAAAAGCAATTGAAAATAATTCTAAACTTCTTGAAGAAGCTAAAAAATCCTTAAAAAGAAATGATATAGATTTTTTTCTTGCTGAGAATGATAAACAAGCAAAAGATATTATCTACACTATAATTAAAGAAGAAAATGAGAATGTGGTGGCAAAATCTAAATCCAACACTCTTAGAGAAATAACTATTTCTGATTTTCTTAAATCAAAAAATATAGATATTATTGAAACCGATCTTGGAGACCGCATACTTCAACTTAAAGAGAATGACAATGAACCAACACATCCCACTGGACCTGCTTCACACTTAAATGTGGAACATATAGTAAATATTGTTAACTCAGCATTAGATGTTAATATTAAGGCAGATCCACATGAAATAATGAAAATTGTCAGAAAAGATGTTTTAGAGCGAATATCTAAATCTAATGTTGGTTTAAGTGGTGCTAATGCAGTGGCAAGTCAAGATGGGTCTATTGTTCTCATTCACAATGAAGGTAATATTTCTTTAATTTCTCAAATGAAAACACATATAATTGTAGTTGGTATTGATAAGCTTATTGAAACCGTTGAAGATGCTGTTTCAATAGCTAAGTTAGAAACTGTTTATGCAACGGGCTCAAAAATAACTTCTTACATTAATGTAATATCTGGACCTTCTAAAACAGCAGATATTGAGAAAAAACTATTAAAAAATATGTATGGTGCTGAAAAAGTTGTTGTTATCTTTTTGGATAATGGAAGATCTGAAGCTATGAAAAATATTAAGGAAGCTCTTTATTGTATTGGTTGTGGTAGCTGTTTGGTGACTTGTCCAGTTTATAAAGTCATCGCCAATGAATTCGGATTTAATAGCTATTTAGGTGGTCGAGGCGTTGCTATGAGTAGATTTATTGAAAATATGGATGTTGATTTTGACTCTGGTCTTTATAAATGTACTCTTTGTGGTCTATGTACCTTGAATTGTCCAGTAGACATTACAACTAATGAAACTCTTGAAAGTATCCGTAAAACATCACCTACTTTCAAAACCCATAAAGAAATTAAAGAGAAGATTGTAGAAAATGGATCTCCATACTAAAAGTAGGTTATTTGGCTCTTTCCCATTAATATGGGCTTATTAACAATTTATTTAATACTAATATATTTAATACTATAGTTATTTATTCCTTTTCCACTTTCTAAATTCTCTTACAAGCATTTCCTGTCTATTTGAACAGTAATCATTAAATTCTTCAATTGTGATGTTTAAGACTTTACACAATTCTTCTATCTTTATTTCTTTCATAATACTGATATTATTCATTTAAAACTTCATTAAGAACATTAACAGCTTTAATAAACGGTGGCATTCCAGAAGTTAATAAAACAACACGAAGTACATCCATTACTTCATCTTTACTAACATTAAATTCAGAAACAGCACTCATTATCTGTTTTTTAACTGCTCTTCTATCAGAATTTGATGCTGCAATAGCTACAGCTATTAACTTCTGAGTTTTATAATCCAAAACTTTTCCTGAATAAACAGCTTCATTTAAATCTACAACGGCATCATAAATATCTGGGTATTCCTCTTTAATAGATTTCATTCCTTTTCCATAAAATACTTTTTCTTTCATACTTACTACCTACTATTTAAATTGTTTTTAAAATTATCTAATTTTTTTTCTTTTTGAACTCTTTCTAAAATGTATTCAGCTCGTTGTTCAAGATTATTATAAAGCCTAATTTGACTTTTTAAATCTTCAATAGCCTCCCAATGTCCATTATCAATTCTTTTTTCTAAATCCAATAATTTTGACCATTCATCACCAGAAGGTAATTGCTTTAAATTCAATAAATCCTCTGTAACATCAATTTTTAAGGTATTCTTTGTTATAGTTATGTTTATACTGAAATCATTAGGCAAATCATAGTATTTACGGGGTCTACCTCTCATAACTTTCTTAAAGAAAGATTCCAGAATTCCCATATCTTCCATTGCTTTTAAATGTTCTATAATAGCTTTTTGGCCTATTTCTAACTCTTTTGAAATTTCACTAACAAATCGCGGCTCTTCTCTTAAGAGAGTTATTATTTCTCTTCGAGTACGGCATCCCATAACATCAAGAATATCTTCCATATCAATGTTATTTAGAATATTGTTGTTACTTTCACTCATAGGTTACAGTTATGTTATGTTATTATTTATATAATTTTTGTTAATTCATTGTATTAACTTTTGTTATTAATTTAAAGATTAATTATTAGATATTTAAAAATGTTTTAGACAATGAAACTATGTAAATGAAGAAAAATTGATGACTCAACTTATTTTTAATTTTTTAAAGCTGATAAGTCTAAATCTCATTGGACATTTATTTTAAATATTAAATTTTAAATATATTTTATCTCTAAAATCATAACATTTAAATATTAAGTAATAAAAATAGTATTACTAAATAATATTTAATAAATAATTTTTTATTATAGCTATACTTTTTTATAATATTTAAAATTATTGTTAATTATTAATTTATACATTAATTATTATTTTCGACTATTAATTAATATGGAAGTGCTAATATTAAATCTGAAGATATAAAAACTTTAAATAAATCTAATATTCTTAAATATTATGATGAAGATGTAGAACTGTTAGATAAATTTGATTTAGGCAAAAATAAAAGTTCTATAATATTTGATAAGTTCGAATTTGTTAGAAAAGATTTAAAATTCTTAACAAATTCTCAAATTCGTTTAGAAATAGTGAATTCAATAGCAAATACTATTAAACCAATTAAAAATATTCATAAAGAAACAAATTTGCCTTACAGTGCAATTTCGATCAATATTAAACATCTTGAAGAGAGAAACTTTCTTCAATCAGACTATAATGGCTATATTCTCAATAATTTAACTAAAATCTTTTTTAAAGAACTTATAGAATTTAATAAGTCCATAAACATGGTAAATAAATTTTCTGATTTTTTCAAAGATCATAAGTTTGAGGAGGTAGACGAGGATTTTTTAAAAGATATAGTGTCTTTAAATAATTCTGAAATAATAGAATCCTCACTGGTCGATGTCTATAAAGTACATAATACTATAATCAAGTCTATTTCAAATTCAAATGAGGTTTATTGTGTATTTACTTTTATACATCCTGATTATCCAGTTGTCTTTCAAGAATTAGTAAATAATCATGTTAATATTCGTTTACTATTGTCTGATGATATTTTTTCAACTTTTAAAGACATGATGAAAAATAAAATTGTGGATAGAGGATTAAAGAATAAAAATTTAAATTTAAGAAGATTTAAAAATCCTAAAAATTTATTTTTAATAGGGTCTAATGATTTCATTTATTTAGGGCTTTTTAAAGAAGATAATAGCTTTGATCAGAATAGAATTTTATTTTCTACAAATAAAAATGCGATTAAATGGGGAACTGAATTATTTAATAAACTATATGAATGTTCTTAATAATGATAAGTAGTTTTAGAATATACAATTTTAGGATATAAAGACCATATATTTAATTTGGATTTTATCAATAAAATAATAATAGTTGATATTTAATGGGAAGATAGTATGATCGAGATAATTAACAATAATGAGAAATGTGATGATTTAGACTTAGGTGGATTAAAAGAAGAATGCTTTGATTTTTCTAATTTTTATGAACTTAGAAACATAATTTCTTCAGAGTCACGTTCAAAAGTAATACTTCATTTATATTTGTATAGAAATGATTTAAACAATGTTGAAACCTTAAAAAATAAAATTAAAAAATCTGCTCCGTATATTTTGAATTCTGTTAGAGAACTTGAAATTATGGGACTAATTAAAAGAGCAAATAAAATATTTTATTTAACTTCAAAAGGCAATATAATAACTGCGATATTTATAAAATTGATTGAAAATACATATATATTTAAGAAAAATGATTTTTGGACTGTTCATAACCTTAAACAAATACCTTTTGAACTTTTAAATCATATATATTTTTTAAAAGATGGAAAATACATTCAATCAACAAATAAGGACTTAAAAAAACCAGTTAGAGAATATTTAAAGCTAATTAAATCATCCGAGGATTTAAATATAATAATGCCCATTTTTTCAAAAATACACTTAGATGATATCTTTAAATTTACTATTAAAAATAATGGTTGTTTGAAAATTATCTTAAATGAAGAAATATTCAATCTTATATTTGATGATTATCAAAATGAGATCAAAACTTTACTTAACAAGAATAAGATAGAATTTTGGAATGTTAATTTAGATTTAGAGATATTTTTAACAAGTTCACCTAATTTTTCTTCATTGAATTTATTTTTTAAGGATGGGTACTATGATGATTCCAGTCTTCTTTTAGATAAATCAATTAAAGGCATTGAATGGGGATTGAAGTTATTTAATCATTATAAAAATAAAGGAACGAAACTTCAATTGAATAATATAGTGGAATAATATGTTAAATCCAATTCATTCTCCAAAAATTTGAAAAACAATCTCAATTTTTAAAAAATTACTTATAATTGATTGGCTCATGCACTCGATATGTTACAAAATTTTTAAATAATGTTAAATTGAAAATAACCATAATTATTTTATGAGTTTTAGATTAATTATTAATAATTATGATATCCACATTTAATTTATTGAATTTTACAAAATTTGCAATATCTTAGGTGCATGAGCCTATTTACTAATTAATTTATCCTCTATTTAATAAATAAATATTTTTAAATATCATAATCATTCAATGCTGTTAACTTGATTTTTTAAGTTCCATTGAGATGATGTTTGACATTTTTTTGCTTTCACTATTCTTGGAAATTTCCTACCAGGCTTTATTTGAACTAATTCATTACTTAACTTCGATTTTAATCTATTATATGCCGATTCAAAGAATTCCACATAAGTGCTCTGATCAACCAATTTAATGAAATTATTTTTAATTAAAGATATGCTTGTTTTTTACATTGATTTTATAAAAATTTTTTTTATCATCAAAATCAGATTCTACATCTCCACTTCTTGTGATAGATTATAACTTACGATTTGTGAATAAAAATCTTGTTCGACTGTTAATTTCTTTTCAGCTGTTTATTCTTTCAATTTCTAAAGCATTTTTCAAAGTGTCGAAGGATGTCTCAATATTCCATCGTTGATTATATAAATCATTTAAATCATCAATACTAAATTTATCAAACCTTAAATTACTTATACATCCATTTCATCTTCTCATAGAATCTAACAATACTCAAATAACTCTAAGATTAAATTTTTCTTTCTTTTTAAGCTCATTTTTAATCACGTCATCTTTAATAATGATTAATTCGAGCATTTAGTACAGATTAATGTCTATAAATTCATCATCAGACTTCATCATACTATGTTCTTCTTTTATAAAAATTGACATTGTAAAAAATTCAGTGGGTGGCATGGTGATGCCGATGTAAAAATAAATCTAAAAAATGTTATATTGGCATAATATTTAAATAGGAGAAAGGATATTAATTAATATCATGTT
>JAITGU010000188.1 GCA_031280375.1 Candidatus Methanovirga procula
TTCCAGTATCTTATCTTCTGCTAATTTATCACTATCTTTCATTAAATTAGAGGTATAAGAATTAATAGGAGAATCCCTACGACTTTTTAAAGTTTCATAAACTTCTACAATTACATTTTTATTTATCATAATTAATCGTCATATTACTATATAATTTGAAAAAACCTAAAAACATAAGAAAATTTTCAACACTCTAAAATTATATTTCCATAATATTTATATTATTTTAATAAGTAAATAAAGAAGAAAACAACAGATATAAAGAAGATTATTCCTTTGAAAGTGCATCAAGCTCTTTTTTATCATTTTCCTTTTTAATACTTTCTGTAATGTATATTAAAGGATGCTGATCATCGTCGATGATTTTTATATCCTTAAATGTATAAATTCCACTTTTATCAGCTGTTCTTTCCATTCCTAACTTAACATCTTTATTTAAATCAATTACATAAGCATCAACTTCATCGTGCTCTAAATTTATAGATGCTATTGCTCTATGATGTCCATCGATGAGAATCCATCTATTTCCAGTTTTAGCAACAATAACTGGTTCTGCTAACCCTCTTCTTAATTCATACTCCCTACCTTGTAATTCATCAGCATAAATTTTATCCTGGGTTGGTCTTAAATGTTCTACCTTAACTTTCATTCGTTTTAATGAAGGTTTAATAGAATATAATTGTTCTAATGTTCTCTTAAATGATTCAACTTTATTAGGTGTAGTTCTTTCAATATGTGAGCGAACCATATCAGTGTTTGTGATAACGCCTTTTAATTTTCCATCTCTATCAGTTATGGGAAGTCTTGATACTCCATGTCTAAACATTACTCTTGCTGTATCATTAATGGACATATCTTCCCGAGCCACAACAACATTGGTAGACATTATATCCTTTACTAAATCCGCCCAATCCTTCAATATAAAATCAAAAGAGGTTATAAAACCAGCTATTTCATTATTTTCATTAACTACTGGAAATCCATCATGTCCAGTTTCTCTCATAATTTTTATTAAGTCGTTATTTGAAGTTTCTGGGTGTACACTTACAACATTCTTAGTCATATACTCTTTTACTGTAGATTTTCCACTCATTTTATCCCCATATATCATTTTAATAATATAAAAATTTATTACATATCACATTTTTTACTAAACAGTATTATCAGTTAATTATAATATTAATATAGTTTCATTGTTTAAACTAATATTATTTACTCAATTATTATTTAGACCAATATTTAATTTTATCATTTTAATTTAATATTATGATTTATTAATTTTATATTTTTTAACAATATTTCACTCAAAAATTTATTTCATTCAATATTTTTATTTTATTAATAAATTATTTGATATATAATATAAAATTTATAATAATAATCAAAATTATAACATAATCATAATTGCATTAATAAATTGTATTCCTGATTAATTATTTAGTAAATCATTCAATATTTTAACTGTCTCTTTAGGATCGGCTTTTCCTCGAGTATGCCTCATTACCTGTCCTACTAAGAAATTCATTGAAGTTTTTTTGCCTTGGTGATAATCATCAACGGCTTCTGGATTTTCTTCAATAGCTAACTTAGCAGCATTAACAACTTCATCATCACTAATAATACCAATCAAATTCAACTCTTCGGCTATTTCTCTTGGAGTTTTAGAACTTTCAACCATATACTCAATAATTCTTTGCCCAGCTTTCGTAGTTATTTCCTTATTTATCAACAAGTCCAATAGTTGGATAATCTTATCTGAACCAATATTACTTGATCTATAATCAAGTTTATTGTAGTAGAGAACTCTTTTAAGTTCATCTCTCATCCATAATGCAGCAAATTTAGGTTCAATACTTTTAACAATCTCTTCATAATCATCAGCTAACTCTAATTCTGAAGTTAAAACTTTCGCTGATTCTTCATCAATACCATACTGCTCAACAAATCTTTTAACCTTGTTATGCGGTGCTTCAGGCATATTATTCTTAGCATCAACAATTTCATCGTCACGAATAGCTATTGGCGGCAAATCAGGGTCAGGAATAAACCTGTAATCATCAACATCTTCTTTAGACCTCATAGACACAGTTATCATTTGAGATTCAACAAATGCTCTTGTTTCTTGTTGTATTTCAATTCCTCTTTTAATAAGATTTTTTTGCCTTACCATTTCAAACTTCAATGCTTTAAAAGCCCCTTTAATAGAGTTTATATTTTTTATTTCAACTCTTTTACCACCGTCAAGTGAAATATTAACATCTGCCCTCATAGTTCCCTCTCCACGAGCACCATCACTATATTTTAAAACTCTTATTAATTCCTTTAAGAAAGTTCGTGCTTGTTCTGGAGAAAAAATATCTGGTTCAGTCACAATCTCAACCAAGGGAATGCCAGAACGATTAAAATCAACAATACCCTTATCTGGTTTGAACTGTCCAGGATCCTCTTCAACATGTATCTCCCTAATTCTAACACCATTTAATTCTCCTTCAAATCCTATTGGAAGAGAAGTTCTCTGATAACCAGAAGGTAAATCTGGGTAGTTGTAATGTTTTCTTAAAAAATATATCAAACTTTGATCTATTTTACAATTTAACATCAAAGCTATTATTAAAGCTTTTTTCAATCCTTGTGAGTTTGTTGGATAAGGCTTCGCACCTGGCTGATTTAAACATACTGGACAAATATTAGTGTTAGGTGGAACCTCTTGATAATTTGTTTTGCAATCACAAAAGAATTTTGAATTTGTATCTAATTGTACATGTATTTCTAATCCACACATCATATTAACATCAGTTTCACTACTGTTAATTTTAACTCCTCCATTAATCAATAATAATGAAAAAACAATTTATTTACATAAAATATTATTATCAATATTAATCTATTAATTGTTATAATATTAATACTATAGTCATTTTTGAAAAGTTTTTAAATTTTCAATAAATTTATCATCGATAATCTTTTTATTCTTTAAATCATAGATTTAAAGAGTTAGAAAATTTTTTATTTTCTTTAATTCAAAATTTTTTATTTTGAATTTAGATAATCTTCGATTATCTTTAATTATAAAATCTTTGATTTTATAAGTTAGAAAAACGAAGTTTTTCTTTAATTGTTGAAAATTTATTTTTCAATTTAGAAGAATTGATTCTTCGTTTTAATAAGTAAAAATTAATTATTATAAGAAATTAAATAATAATATCATGTATCTTATATAATAAAGAATATTTAATTGATTAATATTAATTTAAATAAATTTATTTTTTAAGAACATTATCAAACTTACTATAATTGTTTATTAATTTAAATGTTAATTATTTTGTTATAATGTTATTATTTATAAATTAATATATGTATAAATAAATTATATGAATTGATATTTACCTTAGAGAGTTTCTATAAACTTAATTTAAACATATATTGATATGATGTTTTATTATTATTTTCATTTTTTTATTGGAAAATTCGCATATTTTGTCTTTTTAAGGCTAATTTCATCGCTATTTTTAGGGTTTTTCCCTAATTTTTTCATAGCTATCACTAAGCGGAACAAATTTCCTTTAGTAATCTTGGTAATTGAATTATAGTTAAATGCTGTGCATCCAATTTTTTAAAAAATTGATTAAAAATAGTTTCTCATTATTTTTTTTGATCAAACTTTTCTTACCTTTAGGTAAGTTAGGAAATGAAGGTTCCGTTTATTCTCAAGCGAAGCATGAGAATTTAGAAAA
>JAITGU010000043.1 GCA_031280375.1 Candidatus Methanovirga procula
GAGGATTATTCATTCAATACTCTTTTTAAACCACCTTCCAAATATCTTTTTTTAATCTTTCTAATAGTATCACGATGAATTTCTAAATCTTCAGCGATATTTTTAATTTTCAATCCTTTATTAACTTGTAAAAGGACATTTAGCTCGCATTATTTCTCTCGCATTTCTCATACCTTTCTTTTCAAATTCTTTTAAAAATTTGACTTCGTCATCTTTTAGTTTAATTTGTATAGCTCCATACTATTATATTATATGGTGTTAGATTTTTATGAAAAAACAAAGGACATAAACTCATTATTTCATGCATTTCCATGACAATAAATTCGTGATTTCTAAAAATACAAATTTTTAACAAATAATCATAAAATTAAAGGGCTTATCTCAAACCAGAAAATAACTTAAATATCTATCATTTTTCATATAGTATATTGGTGATAACATGAAGTATGCCATTAATTCACGACATGAAAAAACCTAAATGTAGTTTGTTGGACTTAGTATTTATAAATATCAATTCTAAAGAAACAATGACAAGAATTAGCTCGAATATGAGTATTAAACATATTAATCAGGCTTTAAATATATATTAAAATACTCATTAATATGCAATGTTCTATGGAATAGACAAAAAATATGTTGTTAATGAGTTAAACAATAATTGATCAATATGAGAAAAGATTTTAGATTTAAAGGAAAATTAGATTTATAATCAATTTATGTGAAGTTTTCTCCAGATTTGACGAATGTTTAAATACTTGAATTCGTGATAAAAAGATTAAATAAGGAGTTTAAGAATAAAAAAAAGAGGAAAAAGAACAATAATAATAATTGATTCAACAGATATCCAATTTAATATAAATCTTGAAAAGCACTATATCATTCCTTTAATTTATCCTAAGAAAATAGGGGAAAAGAAAAAATTCTGAGTAGACTTTGCTATCCTTTAGCGTGTATTCAAGCACCAAAAAACATGAAAAACCTATTTATAGGAAGAATATGTTTCTAAATTCAGGGCATTGATAGATAAATGGGAGGATTACTATGAATATTAGATCATATAATTAGAAGATTTTAACAAATTCGTGAAAAATGGTGTGGGCTATGTTAAAATTCCTGTGTTTGCATATAAATCAGCGGCAAAAAACACTTTTCTGAATGTACTTTTAGCAGGGGTTAATAGTATCAAAGTTAACTCCAGATAATAAGACACTACAAATCCTCGCTGAAATGTGAAAACCTAACACCCTATACTATATTATGAAAATTCAACTATATAAAATATTCAGATAAATACTTATGCTGTGACACTAGAATAACCAATGATGTAGTTGAATTGCCTAAGATTAATAAAATAAAGTATAAATGTAAGTTATTAGATAATGATGTAGCTAATTTCACTGTTTTCAAAAAGAATAATAAGTATTCCTGTTCTATTATTTATAAAGATGTTGAAATTCAACCAAAAAGAAGTACAAATGAAGTTTTAGATATGGACGGGGGAAAACAGACATTTTGGATATTAGTTAATTGAATAAAGTTGAATCCTGTCATTGATTTTGAATTAGAATCTAAAATTCATAAATAACTTATAAAATAAATTTAATGATTATTTAAAAAGTTAGTTGATTTTAAAATGTTTTCTTTACTATGTGGAACAAGATCATCTAAAAAATTCATGAATTCTTTCGTAAGTTCATTACTTTTGTGAACATTCTCATCATCACCACTTATTTTTAAAATTTCACAAAGAGTTTCAATGGTTTCACTATCAGTATTGTTAATGAATGGATATAAAATTTTTATTTTAAAGCTATTTTTAAAATTAAGATATTGTGGATAAGATTTTAAGCCATTACCAGATAAAATAACTGATATAATAGAATCAACTTCTTCATCCATAGATGTTGATGAAACCACACAATTAACATCATTATCCTTTAAAAATTCAACTGTTTTTTCAGATTCGACCAAATCTTGATAGGATTTAAACTTAGAATCAACAAATTTTACTCCATATTTTCTTAAATAGGGTTCCAACAGTATATTTGATAGAATATCTCTTTTGGTATGATTAAAGATTAGAATACTATCTTTAACATTGATTGAATTAGATAATGATTTTGAAGCCTTAGCAGCAGTCTTCTGGAAAAGTGTTGATCTAAAAACATTCATCTCAGGAAATTTATTCATAAAAATTTCCTCTTTTTTCTTAGAAAATTTAGAAAATCTTAAATTGTTTATGTAGACTTCATATTCATAAAGAGAAATAAATCGTGTATCTACTCTAATTCTTCCTAAAAATCTTAATACATCTTTTTTATTCATTATAATCATTAAGTTGTATATTCTGCATTTATTTTTACATATTCACAGGTTAAATCACAGCCAAATGCAGTTGCAGTTTCACTACCCAGATATAATTCCACGAATATTTTAATTTCCTTATTTTTCATGATTTTTTCAGCTTTTTTAAGATATTTAGTGCCTTCAAAAGCTAAAATTTGGCTGTTTTCTACTAAATCAACTTTTTCCTCATTATTTGAAATAGCGATTGAAATATTATCTGCATCAATGTCAATACCAGAATACCCTACTGCAGCTATAATTCTTCCCCAGTTAGGATCACAGCCAAAAATAGCTGATTTAACAAGAGGAGATGATACTATGGATTTGGCTATTATTTCAGCATCTCCATGAGTTTTAGTGCCATTAACTTCCACTTCTAAAAATTTTGTTGCTCCTTCACCATCAGCAGCCATCATTTTAGCTAATTGAATGCAAAGATATTCTAATCCTTCTTGGAAGTTAGGATCTAAACCTTCATCGTCTGTTACATCAACTTCTCCAGTTGTTATTAAGAGAAGTTCATCGTTTGTGCTTTCATCACCATCAACAACTACCATATTAAAGCTTTTATCTGCAGCTTTTTTAAGCGATTGTTTTAAAAGATTTTTGTCCTTAATTTTTGCATCAGTAGTTATAAAACATAGCATTGTAGCCATATTCGGAGCTATCATACCTGTTCCTTTACATATGCCGCCAATTTTAACTTTGTCATCATTATTCAATTGGATTTCAACAGCATATTCTTTATGGACTGTGTCTGTAGTCATTATGGCTTTTGCACTTTTTGTTGAAGCTTCATCAGAATTTTCTAATTTTATTTCATCTATTAATTTATTTATAATATCCATTGGCATTTTTCTTCCAATCACGCCTGTTGAGGCGATAGCTGTTTCCCATTTGTTAATATCTAATTTATTGGACACGGCTTCGACTATTTCTTTGCAGTCTTCTTCTCCTTGAGTGCCTGTAAAACAATTTGCATTACCGCTGTTTGCTACAATAGCTGAAAGGGTATTATTTTCCATTATATTTTTAGTGTGTTTAACAGGAGCTGCAATTATTTTATTTGTAGTAAAAACTCCTGTTGACATACTTTTAGGAAAAGATATTATACAAACACCATATTTTCCATCACGAATTCCACCAGCCTTTACACCAGATACAGTACATATTCCGCCTTTAATAACTTTTATATTTTCATTCATTTTATCACAATATAAACTAATCACTTATTAATCACATACATTATATCATTAAAAATTAATATTTTTTGTTATGAAAAATGGAGAATGTAAAAAAGTGTGGAGTTTTTTTGATTTTTGAAAAAAAAATCGAAATCGTCATAAGTCTCTCATTTTACTAAAACATCATTTTGCGGTTATGATCCTCTATTTTATTTAAAACTATTTTCTAATTTAATAATTTTTTTAAGAACTTACTTCAATATAATAAATTTAAATAAATATTAAAAATAATTCAAAAAACATTTACAAATAATTTAAGGAATGTTACAAATAAGATTAAATCTATCACTTTAAGTAAAAATTAAAAACAAGGGAGGACTAATCCTGATTAACTTTAAAAAATGGGAAAAGTATTATGAAAAAATATTAAATGATTTTGGATTTAGAAGAGAAGATGATGAAAAATCAGCTCTTTGCTTAAATGAAATATTAAGTAACAGAGAACATTTATCTTTCGATGACTTGAAAAATAGTATAAATAAAAATCAAAAAGGATTATTCATGGTTTTTGGTGCTGGTCCATCTATTAAAAAACATATTAAATATCTAAAAACCCACAATAAAAAATTTAAGGATTATACAATGATAGTTGCTGATGGTGCTACATCTGCTTTGTTGGAAGAGGATATAGTTCCTGAAATAATTGTCACTGACTTAGACGGGAAGATAGATGATTTATTAATAGCCAACTCTAAGGGAACTATATTTGTTATTCACGGACATGGAAATAATATTGATTTAATAAAAAAGTATACTAACAGTTTTAATAAAGTTTTAGGCACAACACAATCAATTCCGCTTGAAAACATCTATAATTTTGGTGGTTTTACTGATGGTGATAGAGCAGTATTTTTAGCAGAATTTTTAGGAGCTAAAAAGATAGTTTTAGGTGGTATGGACTTTGGAAAATATGTTACATCTTATTCAAGACCAAATATCAAGAAAAATGTTGAAATAGCTGATGATATTAAAATAAAAAAATTAGAACATGGTGAAAAATTAGTAAATTGGATTAAACAAAATAAAGATGTTCATATTTCTTCTATTGATGAAAATAATCAAAAATGGTATAAATCCTAATGGAAATTTGGTAGTTAACTGACATGACCCAACCAGCTACAATTCCTTCTCATAGAGATAGGAGTTAACTAACATAGGTATAACTGACATCGAAAGGTTTTATATTTTTACACTATATGCTAATGTTTTTATTTGAATATTAGTTTTAAAAATTGAAGTATAAATACCATGAGAAGCAAATAAAATAGTGTCATGACAATTAATTTTAAATGTTTATATATAATTTATTATATGAAACAAAGAGAGTTAAAACTTAATGAATGAATTTTGATAAATAAAAAGCAGATAAAAATTATCAAAAATTAAATTTAAAACCATGAAAATTAAGTGGTCGTAATAATAGATATCCTTCAGAAATATATTTTGGAGAGTTTCTATAAACTTAATTTAAACATATATTGATATGATGTTTTATTATTATTTTCATTTTTTCATTGGAAAATTCGCATATTTTGGCTTTTTAAGGCTAATTTTACTACTATTTTTAGGGATTTTCCCCAATTTTTTTCATAGCTATCGTTGAGCGGAACAAATTTCCTTTAGGAGTCTTGGTGGTTGAATTAAGTTAATGCTGTACATTCAATTTTTTAAAAACGAGAAATAATGTAAATTTCGTTTACTAAGTTCCTCACTTTGTTCAGAACTAATGGATACTCTGTCCTAAGTTTTTCACGACCTTCAAAACAACAGAAACTTTGTCTCCTAAGTTTCTCGCTTTGTTCGAAACCAAAGATTTCTCTAAGTTGTCTTCGACAACAAACAGGAAAATCGAAGATTTTCCCTAAATTATTGCGAAATCGTAGATTTTGCAATAGTCAGAAAAAATTTTTTATTTTTTCTAAAATTTCTCGTTTCACTCGAAATAAAAAACGGAAATTAAAATTTCCTAAATTTCCTTTGGAAATATTGATTAAAACTTTTTGATCAAACTTTTATTCTTGAGTGAAACGAAAGAATTTAGGGAAATCTTTGGTTTCGAACAAAGTGAGAAGCTTAGAAAACTAAGTTTTCGTTATTTCTCGTTTTTAAAAGTTTGGCTTTTAACCCTCGAGGTGAGTTTTTTTTGATGACCTGGATCTTGTTAGGTAAGTATGCATCCTGACTCATACTCTCTTCCAGACTCTAATCCCTAAATTATACTGTCATATTCATTGAATATAAGACCATATCTCCCATAACTCCAGATTTTGTTAATACTTTCTCTAAAGTAACCATTATTGTGAGCTTTATACAGTATGGGTGACCATCCAAGGAAGTTTCTAAATGAAATTCTGTCACAGAGACTTATTTCTAGTTCTGGATCAGATAAACCATAGATTTTTTGGATTATTAAGGCTTTAAGCATGACTGTAACATCGATTTCAGGTCTTCCACCTTTTTTTTGTCTTATTTTTGTAAGTTTGTATTAGTATTGGCGAAATATTTCCCAATCTACTGTTTGGCCAATTCATTTAAATTTATCATCGTGCTTTTTAACATGCTTCATACATTTGCTGCTGAAAGATTAATTGCATTGTTCATAAATTATCATTTATACAATTTAACATGTGAAAAGTCCCTAATACTCAAATTAAAACCATAAGGTGTGAATAATCAACACCTTTATATATTATTACAACATTAAGTTAATAATGTGAGTTTCAATATTTATAAATCTATCAAAATATGCTATTTTTGATAGGTTAATAGAGACTCTCTTTGGGTGAATTCTATGAAAAAATTTGGTTTATTTATAGTTTTATTTGCAGTATTTATCTTATTTTTATCAGTTTTTTACTCAACAAATCCTCTCTTAACGAACACCATGGAAATAGCATTCATTATACCTCATGCTGATGATGAGACTATTGGTGCATCTGGAATAATATCTATGTTGTTAAACTCGGGATATAAACTCCATTTTGATTTAATGACCTCTGGAAATGGGATTGGTTCTAATACTATCAAAGTTTGCAATTACTATAATGTAAACATTCCAGCCAATGAAAGTGAAAGAGGCAAAAAGGGAAGAATACGTGAAGATTCGTTTAAACAGGTGATGAAAATAATTAATGTAACTGATTATAAACTTCATGGTATTGACGATGGTGCTTTAAATACTGATCAAGTTTTTAGTGTAATGGAAAATTTATATCTAAAAAAAAGGATCAAAGTATTTTATACAACAACAGGAGATAGAAATCCAGATCATCATGCCTGTCATGAGGCAATGAAGAAAATGCAGGAAAAATACCCTAACTTAAAATATAGACAATTTCCTGTTTATTATTATTTCATGGATCACGGTAAAACAAAGCCAACACAATCATTATTTTGTAGTTTCGTTGATGTAGGTGTTGATGCGTATGCAAACACAATAAAAAATATGTTCCAGGTTTATTATAACATTCACACTATTTTACCTAGTTTTTATCCTCGTAGTGATGGTGTCATTAGTTTTTCTCCAGAAAGAATTTATTATAATATGATATAATGTGTTCATTGATTAATCAACGCATATTATGCCTTGTTAACACTATATACAGTATTTTGCTTAACTTTATTAACATTATATATATTTTTTATTAAATTTTTAAAAAGATCGTAGTATATCTTTAAATTAAAATTCAAATAATTTGAAGAATAATTTTTTAATAAAATTTTCATGAAAAAAAGTTATAAAAGTTGGCTGATGCACTCGACATGTTACAAAATTTTTAAATAATGTTAAATTGAAAATAACCATGATTATTTTATGAGTTTTAGATTCATTATTAATAATTATGATATCCACATTTAATTTATTGAATTTTACAAAACTTGCAATATCTTAGGTGATGAACCTATTGATAAATATCATGTTTATGGAGACTGTAAAAAAGTGTGGAGTTTTTTCGATTTTTGAAAAAAAAATCAAAAATCGTTGAAAATCCTTATTTTACTAAAATACCAATTACAAAAAATTAATATTGGTAAAATACACTTGAAACACTACTTATCAAAAAAAACAGACAGAATAAAATA
>JAITGU010000087.1 GCA_031280375.1 Candidatus Methanovirga procula
AACATGATATTAATTAATATCCTTTCTCCTATTTAAATATTATGCCAATATAACATTTTTTAGATTTATTTTTACATCGGCATCACCATGCCACCCACTGAATTTTTTACAATGTCAATCTCTTAAAGCTTTATCCAACTTAACTTTCAAAGGAGTTGGATTATGAAATACCCTCGCAACAACCATTTCAGCCTCCGTATTCTCACTAACAATATTGACATAATCTTCTAACAAATCAGCATCCTTTTCAAATATTAAAGCTATTGATTTTGTTTTAAGAATATGATAAAAAGTCACAAAGTAAGATGCTGCAGCATCTTTATGAACAAATCCAAGTAACAAATCATAGCTATTCTCAGTTAAATTATCCAATGCTTTTTCTATGTTCAATTTATTATGAAAATAATGATTTTCAGGATCAGAAACTTCCAATAACTTAATTGCTGCAGGATTAGCAGCTATTGTAACATCATACCCCATTTGAGTTAATTTGTAGGAGGAATATAATGTTAAAGGAGTTTGAGACGGGGCTTCAGGACAACCAATTAATATCAATGCTTTTTTCATATTATACAACTTTTCTAAATATTTAAATTAAATTTTATTAATACAAATTACTGATAAATTATTCACGTTTTAAAGATATTGAATGAGCCAAAACCATAGATGCTAAGAAAATAAATGTGACTAATGCCAATCCATTAATAGATCTATTAGATATAAATAAACCTAATAACGCTTGGGCTATAAAACCAGTTAAAGAACCCATTAATAAAACTTCTCTACCTAAATACAATTTATTGTTTTTCTCTCTTTTTCTACGATATATGGTTAATAATCTTAATCCAACTAATATAGTAACAATTGTAAAAGCCACTAAACCTATTAAAACAAGATAACCAAAGTCATAGGAATATCCCATAATTCCTGGGAGCATATAATCAATTTGATCCTTCCTATTAATTAAACCAAAACCAAAAAATAGTGGGAATGGGAGTCCAAACATTAAAATTAAAGAATAGGGTAATGTAATATAACCATCAGCAAATCCAAGACCAGATGATTGCCAAAAAGTAGAATTGGTATTATGACCAATTAAATAAGTATTTTCTAAAACCAATTTTATAGAAGCTAATGAATTATCTCCAAGCCTATTTAATCTAAGCAACGGAGAGAAAACTTCCATGGATAATATTCTAGAAATTACCTCCAGAGATACGAACCCAATAACTCCAATTCCCAAAAATATTAAAATCTGTCTTAATGTTAATAATGATTTTTCTCTAAAAGATTTAGATATTACTAAAAATCCAAGGTATAAACCTACAATCCACATTAATAAAAAGGATCTGTGCATTAAAGAACCAAATACGGTTATAAGGGCTGTAATCACTATTAAAAATAGTTTTAATCTTCTTACATTAACTCCAGACTTTTCCATTATTTTTAAAGATGCGAATCCAGTTATAACCGTGAGCAATGCAATCTGTCCAAAAGTATGTATAAATTCATGGTGCCCAAGTTTTGCGAGTAACAGGAAAGTATCTACACCAAACAAAACTGTGAAGAATATTGATATAAGCAATGAAAGCAATGTTACTATGCTTAATGAAATAGGAGCCAAATTCAATGCAAAAAATACAGATGCAAACATTAAAATTCCTACTTCCAAAATAAATTGAAAGTGGTTTTCAGCTATTAACGGCATGATAAAAATCCCTAAATTCTTATATATCTAAATTCCCATATAATCTTCTAATTTAAGCATATAACATTATAAGTAAAAATTTGTTTTTCATTATTAATTAAAATATAATATAATTAATAATAGTTTAAAATTAATAATATGATTTCTAATTTTTTAAATATAAATAACTATACTAAATCATTTGATTAGATATTATATATAACTAAGCTATAGATTAATTTTTTGATTTAGCTATTTGATAAGCTAACTTTAAAGACCTTAAATAACCATCAACACTCTGATCTCTACTTGTATCAATAAAAACATCATCGATACCCAAGGTAACAGCACCACAACTATTCCAAGAATTGAGTAAAACTAAGGATCTAAATATTATATTTCCAACAACACCATCTGGACATAATATTAAGTTATTTTTCTCCCTAATAGCTTTCTCTAAAAGAATATAATAATTTCTTACTTCAACATCACTTAATCCAATATGACCATCATTTCTAAAAATATCTACAAGTTTATTATAAAGTATTTCACTATCTTTAAGTGATTTATCAATGAAATCATTTCTTCCATGATCATCCTCTCTTCCAAAAGACAAAATAGCTATTTTAGGTTTCAAATTCATGGACTTTAAAAATCTTGAAGACTCAATAGCTAAACCTATTTTTTCATCAAGAGACTTAGCCTCGTCAATACCAACAGGAGTCAGCAAAAAATTATAATAATTATTATCTCTTTCTTCTTTAATATAGGTTGCTCTATTTATTGGTTTATTATAATACTCCTTTATCATTTTCATTATTGAAGAAGATGGAAGAGAACCTCTTACAACACCATCAATTTTATTAGATATTAATGATTCAAATAGCTGTTCTTCTGAATCAACAATATCAACTTCTAAATCATGACCTGTATTATTAATTTTTTCAACTGCCTTCAGTATATTTTTATTTTCACCAATACCAGCAACAAGTTTTATCATTTTTTAAACCTTATAATTATAATTAATCAATAAATTCTAAGTTTTATCTTTATTTTTAAAAATAATATCAACAATTTTTTAAAAAATTAATAGAACATTTACATCTTTAAATAAAATTTGATACAACTGTAATTGAGACATGATAAAAAATTATCATAATCAATCTAAACATTTCACGAGTTTGATACATTCACTGTTTTAAAACATTTCCACTATTTCCATCAATAAATTCTTTTCTTTTTGTCTGTAAACTAAATCTAAAAGATATTCTTTCAGTTGAGCTTTTATTATGTAATTTTTTTATAAATAATAATTAAATGAATCCAAAATTCATTAAAGGAATATAAATTATATTATTTTCATATTTTATAGTGGAAAATCTGTTTGAAACTAATATTCCATAATCTGAATTATAATATTCCATATCTTTTTTAACCTGGCTCTTTGTTTTTTTACCAATTCCTAGTTCTATTGGTATAAAATCAAAAAATTTTGTATTTATTAAAAAGTCAGAACTTCCTTTTAATGGTGGATAAAAAAGACCCATGGCTTTAAAGTTCGTTTGAGTAATTTTATATAGTGCACTTGCCACCATATTTTCAGCCAATAATCTCATACATTTTCTATTATTTAATTTATACCTTCCCAATCTAAAATTAATAGCTGATTTTAATGAAGATGATAAGAAGTAATATCGCCAGGGTTTTTTAACAATTTTCCCAGGACCACCATGTGGTTTAACATTAAAAATCAGCTGTGATTTTTCTAATGTATTTAGAATTTCATTAACTGAGTTAGCTGAAAAGGATAGATAATTAGCTATTTTTTGAATTGAGGTTCCACCAGGTTTTTGTAATGCAAGATAATCTATTATCTTCCAGATATTTTTCTTTGTTGGGGTGAAATAAGGTTTTATAGAAGGTAAATCCTTTTCTATAATACTTTCTATTACATTAATGATTTTTTCATATGATTCTTCTTCATCATTTTCTAAAGATAATGGAAAACCATAAGAATTCAGAAAAGTTTCAAACTCTATTTTAGGATTATTTTCTAATGACAAAAGATTTTCATATACTGTACTTTCACAATTAACTGCATCACCAATACTCTTTTTATCTCCAAAATAAATCATTTTACTTAAAATTTTAAAAAAACTATAATCAATAGAAATATCGTATTTTAGAGAAAGATATTCATTGAAATTTAAAGGAAATATTGGTTCTTTTTTTATCCTTCTTGCTACATCAGCATTAATTTCTAAATTAATAGCTGAAGAACCTGTGGCTATTAAAAAAATATTTTCATTACTATCATATATAATTTTTCCTGAAATAGCCCATTTTTCATCTAAATGACATTCATCTATAAAAATAAAAATTTTTTCATCTAAATGAGCTATATCTGTTTTATGTTTATCTTTTAAATAATTTTCTACAATTAATAATAAATCTGTCTCAAAATGATTCATTATTTCATCCATAGAAATATATAAAACATTTTTTGAAGGAATTTCTTTTTTATTAACTAAATAGCTATAAAGTTGATAAAATATTGTAGATTTTCCTAAACCTCGAAGTCCAGGAATAACAATGAATCTTTCATTTGATTTATTTTTAATGAAACTATTTAAATGCTCTTCAATTTTAAAATATTCAATTCTATGATTAAATTTTTTAATTTTATTAATTTTTAAATTTGTTTTTTTCTGTTGGTAAAGAATATTTTCCAATAAACCATTAATAAAATCCATAAACACACCTTGAGAAGTATGTTAACTATATTGTTTATTCTAATATATAAACTTATTCTTTTGAAAGAATAAAATAGCTATTAATTTATACTTTTGAAAGAACAAAAAAAATTTGATTTACTTTTTATTGGAAATGTAAAAGCTATTGATAATCACAATATTATTTTATAATTCATATAGATATTTTTCCAGTAACTACATATAAATTAATGATTTTTTATATTCATTTATAAAAACAATTAAATTTTTAATTTTATTAATCATTTTATTTATTTTGTTTCACCAGCACTAACTTTAACAACTTCTTAAAAGTTAAAACGAGACTGTAAAAAAAGTGTGGAGTTTTTCATGAAAAATCCATGTTTTATATAAACGAAAATAAAGAAAACTCCGTTTTCTAAGTTCCTCACTTTGTTCGGAACTAACGGAAACTCTGTCCTAAATTTCTCACTTTGTTCGAAATTAAAAATTTTCTAAGTTAAAACAAATTTTGAACTAAAGAAAAACTCCGTTTTTCTAACTTATAAAATCAGAGATTTTATAATTAAAGATAATCAGAGATTATCTAAATTCAAAACGAAGAATTAATTCTTCTAAATTGAAAAATAAATTTTCAATAATAAAAAGTTTTGAATTAAAGAAAAATTTTGTTTTTCTAAATTAAAAAATAAGTTTTTTAAAGGAGTGTTTAGATATTTAAAGTAAATTCCAAGAAAAATCACTGAAATAATACTTCAGTTTTCTAATTCAATTAATAGTAATTTTGTAAAATTTTATAAATAGTAAAAAATTGAAGTTTTTTAAATTTATAAAACTTTTGATGAACCTTTGTTTCGAACGAAGTGAAAAACATAGGGGACGAAGTCTCCGTTTATTTCGAATGAAGTGAGAAATTTAATGAAATTTTTTAATTTCATGTTTCTAAAAGGTTCTTCTAAAATTAAAAAATTTAATATATATTATTTAAATTTAATTTAAAGATATTTTATAATATATAATTAAATTAATAGCTGATAAACATAACCATATGATGACTATAAATATCTTAATTATTATTTAATTTATTTACATATAAAAATTCTTTACTTAATAAAATATTTAATAATTTAAAATAGATAGTATAACAAAAAGATTAAAATTCATTTATAGGTTAAAAATATGAATGAAATAGATAAACAGATATTAAAATCATTGAAACAGTTTGGATTAACAGAGTATGAAGCTTCAACATATTTAACCCTGAATTATATGATTTCAGGAACTG
>JAITGU010000158.1 GCA_031280375.1 Candidatus Methanovirga procula
ATAATAAGTCTCATGTGAGTAGAGTATCCTAAACAAAACATTCCTCAGATGGTCCCCCCACACCCGTATAAAAATTACAATAATAGCTACTTTAGAGAAAGGATTAAGCAAATCTGGAGTTATGGAAGCTAATGGTCTTCATTCAATGAAATAGGATAATATAATTATTGGTTAGAATCTGGAAGAGGATAATTTTTTTAATCTAATAATTTTAGATAGTTTAAAATATCTAATCCGCTTGGTGGGCATCCTTTAACATATTTGGAGAAATTTTTACAACAATCACCAATGCCTAAATTTCTATTATTAGTTTGTCCTTTAAATCCTTGTCCAATTCTAATTTTATTATTTTCATTATTCTTTTTATTATAGCTTTCTATTTTGTTTAGGGCAAATATTAGTCCAGCATAACAAGGGGAACAGGCAGAATTTTCATCAACATATCTTTCTAATTCTTTTGCCAATTTACTTTTTATAAAATCTTTATTATCTTTGTTTGGTTTATGGTTTTTATTTAGCTCAATAATCTTGGTATGCTCATCAAATAACTTTCCTACATTGTATTTTACACCATATTTTATATATTCAATTTCTTCTGGGTTGTAAGCTATTAATTTTGAGCAATAGCTATCTAAAAGTAATCCATCATATCCAAGAAATATTCTATTGGATTCAATAGGATTTCCACCTTCTTCAAAGGTTAAATCTCCACATATGCTATCAACGATATGTAAGTCAGGTTTTAATATTGTGTTTAATAATGCTATTGGTTTATGTAATCCTATATTGTGATAGTATCTTTTGTCTTTATCAGGAATACAGCCTTTAAGATTTTTTAAACAATTTGTTAGTTTCGTTTGACAGTGACCTTTTAGAACTGGAACATTAATCAGATAATCGGTTTCTTGAAATATTTTAGATATTCTGAATTTAGTATTTTCAATTTCATAGTCTATTGTTTCTTCTTTTTTAGTGTCTATTAAATTAACATCATATCTTTTTGAGAGATCAGTGTAACCACAGACTTTGAAAGCTTTCGTTGTGGTTTCCTCACCAACCCATGCACCTTCAGCTATTGAAATATCTGTGATATTTTGTGTCTGTAGATATTTTATTATTCCTTCAACTATTTCACTATGTGTTGTAGCCCCATTCTTCGCAGGTGAAGGTAATACGAGGTTTGGCTTAATAATCACTTTCATATCTGATTTCAGATATTTTGAGATTTCAGCTTTCTCCATTAAGTCATTTGTCATTTTTATAAGATTTTTACCGTAGTTAATGTAGATCTTATCTTTCATAAAACCACTTTTTTAATTTTTTCTTTTTATTCTTTTTCACTTTATTAAATTTTTAAATTTTTTTCATTTTATTAATAAATAATTATTTATATATTATAATATTTATATATTATTAGATTTAAATGTTAAATTAGTATATATTAATAGTTTTAATTTAATCTAAATAAGAATATATATTTTAAAATTAAATATTAAAACGAACATTAAATAATAAAAATAGAAGATATAATGTTAATGAAAACAACAATAAAAGAAGTTTTAGAGAAAATAAATGATTCTATTGATTGTATTGATGAAAACAATATTAACGAAATAATAGACTTGATAATAAGCTCTAAAAATATCTTTGTAGTTGGAGCTGGAAGATCAGGATTAGTAGCTAAGTCCTTTGCAATGAGACTTATGCAAATAGGAATAAGTGTTTATATTGTGGGTGATGCTATAACACCAGCTGTTTGTAAAGATGACTGTATATGTGCTTTATCTGGATCTGGTGAAACCAAAAGTGTTCATCTTACAGTTAAAACAGCTAAAGAAATTGGTTCTAAAGTTGTATTATTTACTTCTAATCCAAATTCAAGAATTGCTAAATTGTCTGATGTAATATGTCAAATAAAAACATCTAAAATTGTTCGCAATGAAAATGACCATGTTTCTCGTAAATTAAAAGGAGAGTATTCCTCATTAACTCCACTTGGAACATTGTTTGAATTAACTTCAATGGTTCTCCTTGATGGTTTAATAACTGAATTAATGATGATACTACATAAAACAGAAAATGATTTAAAAGATAGGCATGCAACACTTGAATAAAATATCTGTGACCTATATCTTTATCTATTATCCTCTATATTTCATTATCTAATTTTTAGTTTTATTTTATGATTTACCTTTTAATTTAATAAATTCATTCATTGATTCTCTTGTTGTTCCAACAACCAAACGATAATACGGATCTTTTCCTATTTCAACAACTTTTTCAACCTTACCTTGAGCTATTATTCTCTCACCATCAAGGGCTTGACCAGAATAAGTGTGAGTAAATGATGCAATTTCACTTATATTAATCTTCTCTCCTTTTAGAATTTTCAAATCATCTATTTCATAAACTGCAGGATTATCAAAGGCAAAAATAGAATTTTTAATATTTGCCTCAATTATTCCCTCTCCAACTTTCTCATATTTAACATCACCCCAATTTCCATGAATTTCATTCCAATCACGAGTAAGGAGGATATCAAATAGTGTTCCATTAATTACACCACGATTGTTTTTACGAGATTCATAAAAAGAAAATTCTTCCTTTGTTAAACTTGAATCCTTAATTCTTTTCTCATAAAGTCTATTCCAAAAAGTATCATCAATAGAATTCAATCTAACTGGTTTATTGCTAATAAGTATTTCCTTGTCTTTATATTTTTTGAAGGTTTCAATAGCTATTCTATGATTATTCAATCCATAAACTACAAAATCTATATCAGAAATAGATTTTCTTTCAAGGTTTGGAAGAATAGATCCAGATATTCCTAATTTTTCATAAGGGATTCCTCCAATATAATGAAAAAAATCTGATAAATCAATTAATTTTTCATACAAAATATTATTTTCTTTATTATTATTACTATTATTTTCTTCGTTTTCCCTAATTTCTTTTAAACATTCCTCTGGTTTAATCACATTTTTTATTTTATCAACTGGTACTCCAATCATTTCTATATTTGTAGTATCACAATAATATAAATATTCAGGATAATTTTCTCTTAAATAGCTATATGATTCATCTGAACTAAGCTTAGAATATTTCACACCATTTTTTGTCCTATCTCCACTTTCATCAGGAACATATCTTAAAAATGCAAGTACTCTATCCTTTGGATGAATGTAGTTTGTAGTTGCAAAGAATAAATCATCTTTGGTGTGTATAAAATCTCTTGTTCTGATATTCATCTAACCAACTCTTATTTTATTAACCTTTATCTTGTCAATTTTTATCTTATTAATATTAAATTTATATCCATTTATTTATAATAATAATTAAATATTAATATAAAATTAATTAAAAATAAAGTTTATGATAATTTATAAACATTTAAATAAAAATTTTGAATATGATGGAAGTCAAATTAATCCTAATTGGGCTTTTAAAGCATTGAAAATTAAGGGTTCATCCATAATAACCTGGATAGGATCTATGAATATTAAAAACGAAAATCTAAAAGACTATGAAGACATTGGATTAGAGATAAAATCAAATAACATCATTAATTGTATTGTTGAACATTTTGATATTCAACCAGGAAATTTAAGGGTGGCCTATCTTCGTCAAAGATTGTTTGTAATGATCTTAGTGGAAGAACTTTCTAAAAAAGGAATTAAGACATTAAGAGACGGCGATGATATTTATATTGATAATCATAAACTCACGGTTTCAATAGCTACCACATATTTAAGTTCCATTAAAATACATTTGGGAATTAATCTAACTGATGATGGAAGTCCTGATGATGTAGATGTAATTGGACTTTTCCAATTAAAAGATGAAAAAGGAAATAGCTATTTTAATCAAGACAACATAATTCAATTTATTAACACATTTACAAATAGCTATATTGATGAATTAAAGAACATAGAATTAGATATTAGTAAAACAGATACTTGTTAATTATTAAAGAGAGTTTCTATAAACTCAATTTAAACATATATTGATATGATGTTTTGTTATTATTTTCATTTTTTCATTGAAAAATTCGCATATTTTGTCTTTTTAAGGCTAATTTCACTGTTATTTTTATGGTTTTTCCCTAATTTTTTCATAGCTATACTGATTTTCATCAGTGCATAGATCTATTTTGTTATCGTGAGGGGAAGCAGTGGTTAATTCCGCTCTGGATTAATCCATCAATTTTTTAGAAAACGGGTAAATCTTCGATTTTCCCTAAATTATTGTGAAATCGTAGATTTTGCAATAGTCAGAAAAGCGAAGCTTTTCTAAATTTCTCGTTTCACTCGAAATAAAAAACGGAAATTAAAATTTCCTAAATTTCCTTTGGAAATATTGATTAAAACTTTTTGATCAAACTTTTGTTTCGAATGAAATGAGAAACTTAGGAAACGAAGTTTCCGTTTTTAAAAAGTTTGGCTTCTAATCCTCAGGGTGAGTTTTTTTGATGACCTGGATCTTGTTAGGAAAGTATGCATCCTGATTCAACTCTCTTCCAGACTCTAATCCATAATTATACTATCCTATTCATTGAATAAAGACCACAGCTTCCATAACTCCAGATTTGCTTAACCTTTCTCTAAAGTAACCATATTGTAGCTTTATCAGGTATGGGTGACCATCCAAGGAACATTTCGTTTAGGATACTCTACTCACATGAGACTTATTATCTCAATTCAGGATATCAGTATAAACCATACATTTTTTGGATTATATAAGGATTTAAACATTGACTATAAACATCAATTTCAGGTCTTCCACCTTTCAATGTCTTATTTTTGTAAGCTTGAATTAGTATTGAGCGGAAAATTTCCCAATCTACTATTTGATCAATTTCATTCCATTTATCACCGTGTTTTTTAACATCACCTACATTTGTTGCTGATAAGATTAATTACATTATTCATAATTATCACTTATACCATATAAACCTGTAAAAAGTCCCTAATACCAAATTAAAACCACCAATGGAAGGTGTGAATAATCGACACCTTTATATGCTATCACAACATTAGGTTAATATGGGAGTTTCATAATTTATAAATCTTATCAAAATATGTTATTTTTGGTAGATTAATAGAAACTCTCTAAAAATATGTGAATTTTTTCTAAATAGGTGACTATTTATGCTTTTTAAGGATTTAGATGAAAATTTGAAACAGTTTATTTATGGTGAAAAAGTCAGCATTGATAAAACAGTGATTCAATCATTTCAAGAACAAGTTAAAAAAACTCCAAAAAAAATAGCGATCGTTGATTCTGATCTGAAATTTACCTATGAAGAGTTAGATATTATTTCATCAATATTTGCTAGCTATTTGCTGGATTTAGGACTAAAAAAGGGATGTAAAGTCGCGATTTTAGTTGGTAGAACAGTTTACATGCCTATTTCATTTATTTCCCTTTTGAAGATTGGTATTATTTATGTGCCAATTGATTCTTTATCTCCCAATGAGAGATTAAAACACATGATTAAAGATTCAGAATCAATTATTATAACTGATGATTTTTTTCATAAAGTTGAAAATATTCAAATTACTCAAATAAACACCAGCAATATCGATGAAATCATAGATAAAGTAAGAAAGATGGTTCTATATAGATCTGTATTAGATGAGGATATAAAAAAGAACAGTCCGAGTTTGGATGATGAGTTCATAGTATTATATACTTCAGGAACGACAGGAAATCCAAAAGGAGTAGTATTAACACATAAGAATGTTGCAAATTTTGCAAGATATTATGTGGATCATTATTGTGTTGATAGTTGCTCTAATATTGGGGCTTTTGCTTCTTTTGGATTTGATGCATCTTTACATGATTTTTATCCAGCATTAATTTCTGGTGCTACAGTATATATTATTCCTAATGAGTTTAGAACTAATATGGCGAGTTTAAATAATTTCTATAATGTTAATAATATAACTCACTCTTTAATTACCACTCAGTTAGGTAGACAATTTATTGTATCTTGTGATAATAATTCTCTCAAACATCTTTTATTAGGTGGAGAAAAGTTGATGCCAATCAAACCCCCTAAAAATTACACTATTCATAATATTTATGGTCCTACAGAATGTACTGTTTTTGTGACAGATTTTGTTATAGATGAATTATCTGAAAATCGTGTTCCAATAGGAGCTCCTGTTTATAATACAGGAATATATATTCTGAATAATAAAAATGAGCTTGTAAAACCTGGAGAATTAGGAGAAATTTGTATTGAGGGAGATCAAGTTTTTAAAAGATATATAAATAAACCATATACAAAGGAAAGTTTTTGTAAAAATCCGTATACTCAAAAAAAAATGTATAGGACAGGAGATATCGGAACATATTTATCTAATGGGAATATAGATATTTTAGGAAGAAAAGATGCTCAGGTTAAGGTTCGTGGTTTTAGAATTGAATTATCAGAAGTTGAAAGAGCAATTATTAAGTATGAAAATGTTTTAGATGTGACTAGTATTGCTTTGTCTGCTTCAAATGGTGAAAAAATGATAGTGGCTTATGTTGTGCCAAAAGACAAAGATTTATTCAATGTCTATGAGTTGAATGAATTTCTTCAAGGATTGTTACCAAAATACATGATTCCACAGTTCACAATTGTTTTAAAATCGCTTCCAGTTAATCAAAATGGAAAAGTTGATAAGAAAATGTTGCCGAAGCCAGATTTAAATATGTATTTAAGTTCTATTCCACCGAAAAACAAAACTGAAAAAGATTTTATTGAAATGTTTAAAGATGTTCTACATGAGAAAGATGTGGACATTGGAGCAGAGGATTCTTTCTTTGATATTGGTGGTTCATCTTTAACTGCCACAATTTTATTAGTAAAAGCAAGTAAAAGAGGTTATGAACTTTCATATAATGACATTTTTGAAAATCCAACACCTGCCAAGTTAGCATTGTTTGTAAGTAAACAAAAAAATGAATATTTTGATGAGGATAACAGTTATAATAATTTTAAAACTGTAACAAGTTATGATTATTCAAAAATAAATGATTTATTATCTAAAAATACAGTTAAATCATTTGTAAATGGAAAGAAACAAAAAATAGGAAATATATTATTAACAGGTTCAACTGGCTTTTTAGGAATACATTTGTTGCATGAATTTATAAATAATCATGAGGGGATTGCATATTGTTTAATTCGTCCTGATCAAAAAATTGGAAGTACTAATCGTTTGCAATCTTTATTAGAATATTATTTCAATAAGGATTACAAAGACTTGTTCACAGACAGAATAGTTGTTATTGATGGAGATATAACCAAAAAAGATTTTTTCTCAAAATGTTATGACCTGCCAATTGATACTATTATCAATGCTGCTGCAAATGTAAAACATTTCTCTCAATCAGACGATATTGAGAAAACTAATATATGTGGTGCTAAAAACTTATTAGAGTTTAATAGAAGTAGAAATAGTAATTTTATACAAATTTCAACTATGTCCGTTAGGGGTGCTTATAAAACTTCAAGGTTTAGTAATACATTGTTAGATGAAAATACTTTTTTCTTTGGGCAGGATTTGTCTAATAAATATTGTTACTCTAAATTCATGGCAGAAAGACTTTGTTTTGAGGAAGCATTTAAAGGAAAGAATATTAAGGTTATGCGTGTAGGGAATCTGATGGGAAGAGAGTCTGATGGTGGGTTTCAAATAAATTTTAATACTAATATGTTTTTGAATTTAATAAGATCATTTTGTTTGATAGGACAAGTGCCTTATAACACTGCATTTAATAATATTTCGATGGATTCAGTAGATGCGACAGCTAAATCTATACTTCTACTTGCCAAGACACCCCAAGAAAATATTTTACTCCATCCATTCAACAATCATAAAATTGTGATTGCGGACATATTAAAAGTTCTATCTGAGTTTGGAATTAATATTAACTATGTTGAAACTAATGATTTTAATGTGATATTTAAGAAAATACTTTCAAATCCTACAAATGTACCCTATTTAAATTCTTTGCTTCAATTAGACTCTATAGATAATATTGGTTTTGAAAATAATTTAATAAATAACGATTTAACCATTTCTATTTTGTTAAGGTTGGGTTATCAATTTTCAATCATTGATGATGATTATATAAGAAAATGTGTTGATTATTTATATAAATTAGGTTTTTTTGATTTAAAGTTCATTTGAGGTTTGGCAATAATATCCAACTTATTGAGAAGGTGTTTATCAGGAATTCAATCTCTATGATTTTTGTCAATGATTTTTTTTATTTTTTAATCATTCATCTTGATTAACAAGTTCTTTGTGTTAATCCTCAATGTCATCAACTTAAGATTTTCTCCAATTTAAAAAGTCAAATTTTGAATAGATTAGGAATTCATCTGTAAATTATGAGAATACTTATTTTTAGAAACTTTTTTATTCATTGGATTATTTTTTCCAGGTCTTATAGGAATTAAATATCTTTTATGGTTCTGTCAAAAATCCTTGTGATAACAATTGTTATGTAGAGAAAAATATCTTAATGGAAAGTTGGTAAAAAACCCCAAGATCGATGAAAACATAATATTCAACAAATCTAAATATTCTTACGTTATAAGTCTATCACCATAATTTTTGACAGTGCCTATTTATTCAAGCATATAAACTTTTCTATTGATACAGAACCCTTATTATAATTTTAACTGGAAATTAAATTGTATTTTTAGGAACCAAACATGTGATCAGTAAAAATAAGGAAAATAAGATTATGTCTTCCGTAAAAAAATGGTGAAAAATATAGCACCATATATTATATATGAAAATTTAGGAACATTTAGAAAGTATTGAATCTCATTTTTTTAAATTTAGTATTTAAAATTCAAATGAAAAAATTTATAAATCAGTTCTAATATAAAATTAAATAATGTTCACTAGTGTATGTAATAAAATTATAATTTCAAAACATATTATTTGATACAATTTTAGAATAAAACCTAATTCTAAAAACACTATTAAATAAATTAACTATTAAACTATTAAGTAAATAAACTATTATTATATTTGCCATTAAAGAGAATATATTAACTAATATGAATTATCAATAAATTGAGTTAAAACTTCCTTAGATTTAAATTTTGTTTTTTAAATTTAGAATGATTCTTTTAGTTTAAATTATAAAAATCCTCATGTTTTCATTTAAATTTTTAAAATAATTAGTTACTTAGACAGTATCTTAATTATATGCTTTTATTATAATTTTTTTTACTTATTTTTAATTATAATTGTTTAAGAAGTGATGATAAGTTTAAAGTGATAATATTAATAAAAATGAACTTAGACAGTTTTGAATTTATTTAAATATTTAAAAATGAAAGATTATCAGTAAATAAAGTTTAGATTAAAGAACTTACTAATGAATTATTAATTTGAAATATAAAAATTTAAAATATAAAAACTGTTATAATGTGTTAAATATTATCAATATGTTTGTTATTAATAAGAAATTAACTTTTGATGAAACTTAACTTGTTAAGTTAGAAAATCCTTGGTTCCGAATGAAATGAGGAACTTAGGATACGAAGTATCCGTTATTTCGAGCAGAGCGAGAAATTTAGGGAATGAAATTTCCGTTGTTCCGAACAAAGTGAGGAACTTAGGAAACGAAGTTTTCGCTATTTCTGAAAGAAATTTAATGAAATTTTCTAATTTCATTTTTATAATAATTTTATTATTTGGAAGAAACTTTTAAATATAAAGTAGGTAATGTAATGAGAATAATGGTTCAAGGAAATATTGGGGGTAGGGTGTATGAAGAACCTTTCTCTAAAGGAGTTCTTTCAAGATCATTAACACAGGCAGAAATGGATCCAAGTAGAGCCTATTCCTTAGCAGATTCCATTCACTCTAAACTAAAAAAAGATAAAGTATTTTTAATCACTATTGATGATCTTGTAGGTTTGGTTTTAAAGAATTTAGAAAAGGAAGATCCTAAAATAGCTGAGAAATATGTCTCTTGGAGACAAATAAAGAAATGTTCAGAACCATTGATTATTTTAATTGGTGGTGCTTCTGGTGTTGGAACATCATCAATAGCTTTTGAAATATCTAATAGGTTAGGTATTAAAAATACTATTAGTACAGACATGATTAGAGAAGTAATGCGTAAGATAGTCTCAAGAGAGTTAATCCCTGTTTTACATGAATCAAGCTTTAGCTCTTATAAAGGTCTTAGGGTACCTCCTCCACAAGAAATCGATGAAATTTTAGTAGGATTTAAAGACCATGTTGACACTGTATGTGTTGGTGTGGATGCTGTTATTGAAAGAGCTCTTAAAGAAGGTATTAGTATTGTTGTTGAAGGTGTACATGTTGTTCCTGGTTATATAAATGAAAAATTAACTAAGCATCATAATGTGAGAATGTTTACTCTTACGGTTCCTGATGAAGAAACTCATAAAGGAAGATTTCATTCACGATGTAGACAAATGTGGGCAAGAAGACCTTTACAAAAATATTTGGACAATTTTTATGCTATTAGAAAAACCCATAAATTCATTGAGACTCAGGCAAAAAAGTTTGGTGTTCAAGTGATTGAGAATATAGATGTAGTCACAACAATAGATGCTATAATGAAAGATATTAGTGAAAACTATGCTCTATTTAGCACTGATGAAAATTTTGATGAAACTGAAACTCATGAAATTAACTAATTCATAATATTCTTTTCGTTGGAGGAGTAGTAATGTTTAAAGATTTAAAAGTTGAAGATTTAATGACTACAGATGTTATTACAACAGTAAAAGATGAGGATGCTGTTTTTGCATTTGAAAAATTGATGAAAAATAAAATAAGTGCTTTACCTGTTGTAGATAGTAATGAATTAATAGGTTTAGTTAGTGCCACTGATTTAGGACATAACTTGGTCTTAGATCATTATAAGTTAGGTACAAAGGTTGAAAATGTAATGATAACTGATGTTAAGTCAGTGAGTTCAAAATCGTCTATTCAAGATGCTATTAATCTAATGAGTGAAAATATTCCTGATAGTACTATTTTCAATCAACTACCTGTTGTTGAAGGTAATAAGCTGATTGGAATACTTTCTGATGGAGATATTATAAGAGCTATTAGTGATATTTTATAAAGCTGTTGTTTTATTGTAAAATTATTATTTGAAATAAATTTTTCAATATTAGTTAAGTTTATATATGATTAATACCATAATATTATATGGCTAGACTGGAGGGTTAGAGGTCCTCTGTAAGCACAAACCCTCTTTGGTGTGGTCGAAATTCAAAGGGCGGCTTTTTGAATAAATAATCGCCTGTTAAGTCGACATAGAGACTTCGTCCTACAGGATTAATGGTCATGTAGTCTTAACTGGAGGGTTAAGATTAAATGTGTTTATTATGGGAATGTGTTAGGCATGGAAATGAGCAGCTCTACTGTAAACAGTTAATGCTTGTAGATAAACGGGGTGGAGTTGATTTTTCAGATCACTTTTATTTAGGATTTAAGTCCACCTTTGAATGTGCCAATATATTTTGCTTTGTTATTGTATTTTATTAACCATTTGTCGGGGTGGCCCAGCCTGGTACGGCGTCGGACTGCTAATCCGATGATCCCTTGGATCACACGGGTTCAAATCCCGTCCCCGGCGCTATATTTTTTAAAACAGCATATTCTTTTTCACTGACATCAAAATAAGGAATTATTCTGTTTAAAATTCCTTAAATATTGATTAAATTTTTTGATTAATAATTCCTTTTTTATGAATGATTAAAATTATTATAAATTTTAATTATTTATTTATATATTATAGTGAATTGTATATTTATTTCTGGATATTTAATTATTTTTAAATAAAACTTTTGGAATTTAATAATATAAAAAAAAGTTTAGTAATTAATCTTAAAATATAAATTAAACATTAATATTACAAAATCGAAGATTTTTAATATTTAGAAGAAACTTTTAGAAACATGAAATTAAAAAATTTCATTAAATTTCTCACGACCTTCGAAATAAACGAAAACTTCGTTTTCTAAGTTT